>CAIUEV010000049.1 GCA_903898335.1 uncultured bacterium
AAAAAGCTCAATTGATGTTTCTGAATAATAAAATAAAAGCACTTCTTTTTCTTATTACGTTTTTAGGATCGTCTTTTTTTATTTTCTATTCAGCTTCCGCGGACGGTTTGGATTGCAAAATGTACAAGAAATACAAGAAAGAATACAACACTAAAACGGATAAGAAATACTACTTACGGCTTAAAGATATCAAGAGTAATAATATATCTCTCTATTCCGAGTACAGAAATACTTATGAAAAGTACAAGAAACATAAGAAAGAAGATTTAAAAAAACTAAGCAAAAATGTTCAAAAAATTTTTAAAGTCTACGCATCGTATCGAGGATATAAAGATTTTCAATACTATAAAGACAAATGCTTAGGTTTGAATCCGGATGATGATTCTTATAATGTTACCTATGAAACTGACGGTAACGGATATATCTCCGGGGACTCGAAACAAAGAGTGAAGGAGGGAGCCGATAGCACAGCGGTGACGGCTATACCTAATACCGGTTTTCACTTTGTTGATTGGAGTGATGGGTCAACTAATCCGATTAGATCTGAGGCAAATATTTTGTCTGAAATGACCTTTAGAGCTAATTTTTTTATTAACACCTATTCTCTCAACTATACGGCCGGTAGTGGTGGCTCGATTCAAGGATTTTCCAACCAAACGGCCAATTACGGTTCCAGCGGGGCCACGGTTACCGCTGTTCCCAACTCCGGTTATCGTTTTGTTTCTTGGTCGGACGGAAACACCAATGCCTCTCGAACGGATACTAATATTACCCAGGATATTTCCGTTACGGCCAGTTTTGTTTTGAATAATTGTTCTCTTACTTACGCTGCCGGTTCCCACGGATCTCTTACTGGCAGTGCTTCCCAAACGGTTAGCTACGGTGGTAGTGGAAGCCAAGTAACGGCTATTCCTGACTCCGATTATCATTTTGTTTCTTGGTCGGACGGAAATACCAATGCCTCGAGAACAGACACTAACGTTACCCAAAACATTTCCGTCACCGCCAGTTTTGCCATCAACACATACACAGTAACTTTTGACGGCAACGGTTCCGACGGTGGATCAACATCAACTCAAACTCTAAGCTACAACACACCAACAGCACTTACCGCTAATGGCTACACAAAAACCGGCTACACCTTTGCCGGTTGGGCTACTACTTCTGACGGCAGTGTAGCTTACGCAGACACCGCCAGCTATACCATCGGTGCCGCTAACGTCACTCTCTATGCTAAATGGACTATCAATACATATACAGTTACCTTCAACAAAAACGGAGGAGACACCGAAGCTGATCCCACCACTAAAACGGCCACATACAATGGAAATGTGGGTACGCTCCCCACCGCACCGACCAGAACAAATTATTCATTCAACGGTTGGAACACCGTCTCAAACGGTAGTGGTACTTCCTTTACCGCCACCACAGCAGTTACTTCAAATATCACCGTTTACGCCCAGTGGACTATCAATTCCTACACTCTCACCTACACCGCCGGAACAAATGGATCAATTACCGGTACTACTCCTCAAACCGTAAACCATGGTTCCAGTGGCACCGCCGTCACCGCTGTTCCCAACTCAGGCTATCACTTCACCTCTTGGTCAGACTCCTCCACAGCTAATCCAAGAACAGATACCAATGTCACAGGAAACATATCCGTCACCGCTAGCTTTGAAGCAGATGCGCCCGCAACTTACACCTTGACTTATACGGCTGGCGCGGGCGGGTCAATAACGGGGACTGCTTCTCAAACCGTCAGTGCCGGTGGTAATGGCACCCAAGTTACGGCCACAGCAGATACCGGTCGACACTTTGTAAAATGGTCGGACGATGTGATGACAGCTTCAAGAACGGATACGAATGTTTCCGGTGATATTTCCGTAACGGCTGAATTTGCTATCAATACATATACACTTACCTATACGGCCGGTACCGGCGGGACAATCAGCGGAACGACTCCTCAGACGGTAAATTTCGGAGCGAACGGTTCCATTGTAACTGCCGTGCCAAGCTCCGGCTATCATTTTGTTGAATGGAGCGATCATGTAACTACTGCGGAAAGAGAAGATCTAAATGTTTCCGCCAATCTTTCTGTTTCGGCAACTTTTGCGCTTAACAGCATAGTAACAGTTACAGCTATCGATCCGGTAACCGGATACAACACGGATTCGGTTGATTTAACTTCGATTTCGGGAACTGGATTTATGTCGGGAGCAACTGTTAAATTGACCAAATCCGGTCAATCCGATGTACCTTGTACCGGCTTCACAGTGGCCAGCTCAACTTCTTTAACCGGAGGAGCTTGCCATATAACTTTAGCCGCTGCCGGGACATGGAGCGTTGTGGTGACTAATCCGGATACGGGTAGCGGGACTTTAGTTGATGCTTTCACTGTTCAAGAATATTCAATTGGTAGTACCGGTCCGGCTGGAGGGTTGATCTTCTATATCAATTCAAATTATGAATCGGATGGTTGGAGATATCTGGAAGCGGCTCCGACTGATCAGTGTAGAGAAGATAATGTTACCTACACGGTTAAGTGGTGGGCCAATACAAGTACTTTAATCGGAGGCACTAGTACAGCAATAGGAGCCGGCCTCTCGAATACCAATACTATCGTGAACGGAGCAACTCCCGCTAACGATAGCGCGGTGGCATTAGCCTACAACTATTCTATCGGTGGCTATGGAGACTGGTTTCTTCCTTCACAGGATGAATTGAGCTTGATGCTAAACAATTTACACCGTCATTCCCCGGCTCTTGGTGGATTTACCTCAACTGGTTATTGGAGCTCTTCGGAGGATACAGCGACCAATTCTATCAGAAGAACTTTTAGTGGAGTACCTGATTATCCGGAGTCAAAAGCTAAAACAACCTCATATCGCGTCAGGGCGGTTCGACGTTTCAGTACCAATGTTACTTATGATATCACCTATAACGGTAACGATAGCACTGGCGGAACAGTACCGACTGACTCTAATCACTATCCCTCAGGAAATCAAGCTGTAATTCTGGGAGAAGGGGATTTGGTTCGAGACGGCCATAAATTCATGGGTTGGAACACGGCCGCCGACGGGAGCGGGACCACTTATCAAGAGGGGGCAACTTTAACTTTGGGCTCGGCCGATATAACTCTGTATGCCGTCTGGGAAGTAGATTTCTATATGGCGGTTTTTCCCGACACCCAAAGTTCCGTTAACTGGAAACGTTCAGTTATGACCAGCCAAGTCGACTGGCTGATTAACAATAAAGATATTTTGGATATCAGATTCGTCGGTCACGTTGGTGATCTGGTCGCCGATTGGGAAGGCGATTTAACTGAATGGGCCTTTGTGCAAGATGAAATGGGTCAACTGAAAACCGCCGGAATACCCTATTCAACCCTGCCCGGAAACCACGATTACGCCTACATGACTCGCACCAGTACTTTACTTAACAGCTATTTTCCTCTTTCGAATTTCAGCTCCATGTCATCTTACGGCGGGGCCTACGATACGAATAGCGACAATACTTATCATATTGTCGATGTCGGGGGAAAGAAACTGCTTATTCTTTCGTTGGAATTCGGGCCGCGCGATGCTGTGGTTGCTTGGGCGAATGGTGTTCTTCAGGCCAATTCTGACAAAAAAGCGATTGTGATTACTCACGCTTACCTCAATACGGACAGTCAATTGTTGGCGAGCGGTATGGATCATGCGGCCAGTAACGGTTATAATTTAGGCGCAGATGTAAATGACGGAGATGAACTTTGGACTGATTTGATTTATCCCAATAATAATGTAGCTTTTGTGATTTGCGGTCACGATGGAACTTCTTTGGACGGATCCGGCTTGAGAGAATCAACTCATGCCAATGGGGCGCCAGTGCATCAGATTTTAACAAATTATCAATATTACCAACCGGTAGGCAACGGAAGCTATTTGCTTACTCTTCATTTCACCGAAGATGCGGTTGAAGTTAGAACCTACTCTCCCTATCTTAACGCCTACAAAACCGATAGTGAAAGCCAGCAAGATTATATCTGGAGTTTCTGATTCGCGATAATTGGCTTGACGTCATTTTAATTTTTGCTAGAATCTCTCGGTGCCGAAGAATCCTTAACAGTTCTTTTCTTAAAAGGAGTTTTGAATGGAGAATTTAACCGAGACAACACTTCTCAGTTGGTCGTTTTTTCTTTTTTCTTCATTTTCGATTTTATTAAGTCTGGGAATATTTTTTATCTCGGATTTTGTTTTTAGAAGCGACAAGTTCGCTGAGAATGTTATTGTCGGATTTTTCACTTTCTATTTTATTATGACTGCTGTCAGTCTAGGCATTGTGTTCGCTGAAATAAAATAACTTTTACAATCGGTTCTTCCGCACAAAAAATAAACCGCCGAGAAGGATATTTCTGGGCGGTTTTTTAGTTGCTACTTTGGATTTTTACTGAAAGATACTTTACCGTTTCTATTTGACACGTCCTCAAAAAAAACTATTGGGTCTGTTGTTCCCAATGCTGTCTCAATTGGAGACGGCATACGTTCGACTTTGCCCGGTGGCATCCAAAATCCGGCTCGATCGGCTCCCGAAAGAGCACATTCCCAACGCAAACAGCCAACAAGCCGATTCGAATTTTTTTCGTATGGTACAGCGTGCTCGGGAATTTCAAACTCTTCTTTTGGGGCATAAAGAGTCACGGCATCGCCGATAAAAATGGTTTTTCCGCACCAAGCACAGCGAATAGCCATTTTTTGGAGGCATTTGTGACAGTAGTAAACCTTCCCATCAATGACGGGTACTCTTGTCATTACTCCCTCACCGAAAGCAAAAACCCAATCTCTAATCAAAGTTTTGTGACCGCATTGAGCCAAAAAACTTCTTTTGAAAATTCTTTCAAAGAATTTCATCGGAAACCTCCTTGTTTTGATTCCTTGAATCTCGCCTACTTTAGGTCAAAAACTTGATTGTGTCAAAAAATTTTTCCTCTTTGGAATTTTTTAAATCGAGTGTTATTATTTGAAAACAAACAGGCAATATATTTCGTAAAATAAATAGAAAACTAAAATTAATTTTAAATTAAGAAATGAAAAAAATTTTTGGAGAGAACCCCATGAGAAGAATTGTTCAAGTAGGTGTTTTGCTTTTGGTTTCCGGCTTGGCCTTGGGACATCAATATTTTGGAGTGGAAAAAGTAGCTCCCATTGATGCGTATTGTCCCTTTGGAGCGGTGGAGGGAATGCTAACATTGATTTTTACCGGGGAATTTGTCAAGCGAATTTTTACCAGTTCCTTCATTCTTCTGGCCATTTTTTTGGTCTCCACTTTGATTTTGGGAAGGGTTTTTTGCGGTTATTTCTGTCCTCTCGGAACAATTCAGGAAGGTATAAGGGCTATTGGTAGGAAATTGGGTTTAAAAAAAGATCTGGAACTCCCTTCTTTTTTAGATAAGTATCTGAGGTATGTAAAATATCTGATTTTAGCGGTTATTGTCTATTATTCTTTTTCCATTACTGATTTGGGCTTTAGAGCTTATGACCCGTATAACGCTTTGATGCATTTCGGAGAAGAATTCGATGAAAAAGTTTTTGCCTACGCTATTTTAGGATTACTTTTAGTTCTTTCGATTTTCAGTAAAAATTGGTGGTGCCGTTATTTTTGCCCTTTAGGAGCTTTTTTGAGTATATTTAAAAAAATCGGCTTGATAAAAATTGAGAGAAATCAAAAAACTTGCATCTCTTGTGGCGCCTGCGATCAAGTTTGCCCTGCCGGCTTGGAAATTAAAGAGGCTGATGAGGTTAGAAGCGCAGATTGTGTCAGCTGTGGAAAATGTATCGGTCATTGTCCAAAAAGCAGTTTGCAATACAAAATATGGGGGACGGCAATTACGCTGACGCAGTTTAACCGGATTGCTTTACTCTTGATAGTAATACCTCTGATTGTTCTCCCTTTTACTCCACTTTGGAAGACCAAACCGGAGTCAAATCTTATCAATACTCAGGGTCAACTGGACACGTCCAATATCCGAGGAAGTAATACTCTGCAATATGTAATAGATACTACCGGAGTGCCGTTTGAGGTTTTTCAGGAAAAAATGGGCCTACCTTCCGATGCTGACAAAAAGTTAAAATTGAAAGAAATCGGAACCAAATATGATTTAAAGAATGCTGAGGGTAACTACCTTGAGGCGGAGGAATTTAGGGCGGTAATTGATGAATATTTGCTGGAGCGATCATCCCAAAAAAAGGAAGAAACACCAGTCAGTTACTATGAGGCCCAAGAAAAGGAGAGTGCTCTGAGTTGTCCTTTTAATGAGACAAACTGTGAGTTTCCGGGCGAATGCGCTTCTTATGTCGATGCCAATCAAAATAAAATTTGCGACCGATCGGAATAGAGGACACATCCGATTTTTAATATCAAATAAAAAAAGTAGGTTTTTGCCTACTTTTTGGTCGGTTGATTGTGGCTTACCAGGGAACTACTCCCAGAAAGTCCTCCAATTCTATGGATAGCTCGTCGAAAGAAATCGGCTTTCTGATAAAAAGAATTCTTTCGGTAATCCCGATTTTCTTAGCTTCTTCTTTGGCATCATTAACCAGACTAGTCAAGATTACAACCGGAGCATCAGGGTTTTTATTCCTAAAATCAGCTGCAATCGTAACGCCGGTTTCGCAATCAAAATTCGAAAGCTTGTAGTTAATAGCTAGAATACTGAATTTTCTCAGTTCTATCAATTTTTTTGTTTTTTCGATGCTGTCGACAAAAAAACAATCAAACCGAGGATTTCGAGACTCTATTAAATCTTTGTACAGGAATAAAATTGCCTCATTCGTATCAACAATCAAAGCGCTAATTCTTTCCATAGCAATATCCTTTCTCTAAAGTGCTTTTTGCTCAGTTTTTTTTATCTAAAAACTAACGTCTGACCTTAGAATTATTTTTTAAAAAAAGCAAGCATTTTTTGTCTTTTAAGTAGTACAGAAAAGCAATCATGACTGTGCCTAATGAAATCCATTGAGCGAAAGTAAGATTTAGCCATTGCGAATCTCCGCCGGCAATTTCTTCTGCTCGAAAAAAGTCCAGCCAGAAACGACCAAAAACGTAAAACAATAGCGAAAGTAAAAATATATTTTTAGTTCGCTTCTTTTTTTGTTTAAAGTATAGAAGAAAACCGATGGCTATAAGAAAAATTGCCTCGTAAAGAGCCGGTTCGTGTCGATAAGCTCCATCTATCAACATTCTCCAAGGCAAATCGGTAGGTTTTCCCAAATGATCGTGAATGAAAAAACAACCCGTTCGACCGATCGCTAAGCCGAAAATCCAAGCCGGGGTAAAAATCTCTCCCAACAGCCAGAAAGAAAGCTTATTTTTTCTTGCCCACCAATATCCGTAACTCAATGCGGCGATAACACCGCCAAAAAGAGAGAAGCCACCCTCCCAAATTCTAAAAACCGCTCTGAAATCTTTGGTAAAAACCGGCCACTCCTCAACAATAAAAAGAAGTCTTGATCCAATCAAAATCGCAAAAATCAAATTAAAAGAAAAATTCAGAATTATTTTTTCATCAAACAAAGCCAGCTCCGCAATCCTACCGTTTTTTTTAAGCAGTTTGAGCTTTGCACCGGCCAATCGAATAGCCAACAGAAAACCGAGAGCGACAGCCAAGCCCCAAGTGTGAATATAGATCGGTCCGAAGGCGAAACCCTCAAAAGCTAAGTGAGAAAAGAAATCTTTCATTTATGTTTTTTAAATCAGTTTTTGATATCCACTTATTTATCATTTATTATAAATAAATAATTTCAAAAAAATAAAAAATGGACCAATCGCTTATCGGCTGTGATGGCTTAAGCTGCGATATTTGTTCTTTGGTAGCTTCTTTGGCGAGTATTATCTCATTGTTATTGGCATTGAGTTTCGCCGTCGGCTTACTTTTCCTTGTTTACTCCGGCTTACTTCGTATTTTCTCATGGGGAGATGAGCGTAAAATAAAATTAGCAAAAAATGGCTTTAAATATAGCGTTTATGGTTTTCTCATCTGCCTGTTGAGCTATCTAATGGTAAATTCAATTTATAGAACGCTTGGATTTAAAGGTGAAAAATGGTGGGAGATAGAATGTCCCGCTAATCATGAAAATGATTCTGCCGGTGAAAATTCGAATGTTCAATATCGTAATGAGATACCTTTGGGTCAAATCGGAGCGAGAAACAATCCGGTTCTGATAGACAATCTCGAGTCTTTTATTTCTGACGTCTCTGCTGATCAATATTTCTTTATTCGAGGTTTGAGCGCTCAATCGCTCAGTAAATCAGTCAATGATTTAAGCGTGGTCATCAGAGAAAGTGAGACTAACGGAAAAAATATTTTTGCCGTTTTACCCGAGTCGGTAGCTGATGACGTATCAGATGTTGAGTCTAGATTGATTAATCTTGGGGAAATGATGGAAGGAGACAGCCAAACCGACACTGATAATTTAACTCAGTTTCTGAAAAGATTTATTGAAGTTGCTCCAACTGGCATCATTCCTTTAGTTACGGTTACCGATAAAGAAATACCGCCCAGCTTCGAAAATATTTGGCCTAAAGATGAAAATCTTGAGTCGCTGGCCAGTATTTTAAGGGGCGTAGTTTATGAGGAAAATCCGATTTTCTCCGGTCAAGAAGAGACAGACGGGTCGGGTTTCACAATCAATTTGAAATACGATGAGAAAAATAATCGATACTATCTTGATCCGGAAAAACCGGTAAGTTTGGAATTTGATCCGGGAGTTGACAGAAAAGTAGCGGAAGAGGCAACCGTCCAGATTGCCGACACGATCACCGCTCTCCTGCCGGACAATAAATACGAAGATGTCTATCCGGTTATTAGCAATTTAATGGGCAGTGCCGAAAGAACTTCTTTAGCTCCGCTGCCGGATGCGGTTGTCAAAACGGTCGGATCAAAGAGTGTTACTTCCGAAGACGTCAGCCTTTTGGAAAATTTTATTCGCAATAAAGTTTTGAATCAAGAGAGCCCGGGAACTGAGATATTCTCTCCAAAGGCTGCGCCTCAAACACCGGAAGATGCAAAGCCGGTCACGCCATCGCCTTCGACCTCGACTGGCTTGCCAAGCGGGGGAATACTGCCTTCGTCCGGCTCAATCGACTATTCTTCCGCTTTGCCCTCGGGCGAGATTGACAAAAGAATCTCGGCAATCTCCAATTACGATGTTTCTCAGCTCAAAAAAAATGTGGCTACCGATCGGGTTCTCAATTCGGAAGAAAGAAAGGAACTAAATAAGATGTTGAAAGGCTTGCAGCAGGAAATAGCAGAGAATACTCAAACCATGAATATCCCGACGGAACTTTTAATGTGCATTTTTGAAAAAGAATCGAATTTCGATGGCGGAGCCAGAAGCGAAACCGGCTGCTCCGGCATAGGCCAAGTTTGTATGGCGGAAACTACTATTGCTGTTGCACAGATGAAAAAATATGCGCCTAAACATTTTGAAGCTTTTGCCAAAAAATTTGCTGAAAAAGGAAAGGATATGGAGAAAATATGCGCCAATAAGGTGAAGAATGCTAATGAGCAGAAGAGAGGGTTGCTTAGAACGGATGTCAATTTTGGAGCGGCGGTTGCCTATATGTTGGCTGATTACAAAAAAAGAGGAGGCGGGAATAAGGGGAAACCGATAGGTAACGATAAAGATTTGGCAAGATTGACTAACAATTATGGACCGGGTAATTCCGATTATTCCGCTTCGATTATGCGCTGCATGAAGAATAACAGCTGGCTTATAGATCGTCGGAAAAATAAAAAATAATTTCAAAAACAAAAAAAAGCACAGTTTTTAGGCTGTGCTTTCGTGGTTTATTGATTTTTCTCAATAGTTAGCTTTAATGAGTCTAAAGAGAATGGTTTGACTATAGCAACGTTGGCCAATGAGAAAGCATCGACAACGTCCAAGTGCTTCTGTGATCCGGAAACGGCGATGATAAAACATTTTTGACCGTAATTTCTACGAATTTCTTGAATAAGCTCATAACCATTCATAACCGGCATTTGTAGATCCGTTATTATTATCGGACAAAAATCTTTTTTGAGTAAGTCAAGTGCCTCTTGACCATTAAAAGCTGTTCTGGCCTCGTATCCTAACAGATCAAGCCAGGCTCTTCCCAGTTCGACAATTGACTTGTCATCGTCAACCCACAAAATTTTTATTTTTTGTAGATCACTGTTTTGGATGGTAATCGATTTTCCCATATATCCCTCCCTTAGTTTTTTCAAAGAACATCATTAATGTTCGAATTATCGACCAAATCTTTTAATTGTCAACCGTTTCAACCGATTATTGGTAGAAAATAAAACAAAAAGCTAAACTTAATTTGGCAGATATCTAAGTTTGATTATGGAAAAAAAACGTTTGAAAGTCTCGGTGGTGTTACCGGCTTACAATGCGGCCAAAACTCTGAAAAAAACAGTGGCGGAGATTGACCGTGCGATTGTTGATGAAGTTATATTGGTCGATGATTTCAGTGGAGATGAGACTTTGAAAGTGGCTCGTAGTTTAGATTTGGTAATAGTCAAACACAGAAACAATCGGGGTTACGGAGCCAATCAGAAAACTTGTTACCGTACCGCTTTAAAGAGGGGCGCTGATATTGTAGTAATGCTCCATCCGGATTATCAGTACGATCCGAAACTGATTAAACATTTTGTGGCTTTAATCAAGGAAGATTATTTCGATGTTATGTTGGGATCAAGAGTGCGCAGTCGAAGAGAGGCCTTGGCCGGGGGGATGCCGGTTTACAAATATTACGCCAATAGAATTTTGACCCTGCTGGAAAATTTGGCGACCGGCCACAATCTTTCCGAGTGGCATACCGGTATGAGAGCTTATCGAAGAAAGGTGCTGGAAAATCTGGAATTTAAAAAATATTCCGACGATTTTTTCTTTGATAGTCAAATGCTTTTCGGTATCGTAGCTAAAAAATATCGGATAGGAGAAATTTCGGTTCCGGTTGTTTATTTTCCCGAAGCTTCCAGCATCAATTTCAGAAGAAGCTTTAAGTACGGACTGGAAACGCTTTGGTTGGCAACTAAATTTTGGTTTCGAGGTTTAAAATAAATAAAATGCAGCAGAGAAAAAAAATATTTTTTTTCAGTTTGGATTTCTGGCTTTCTTTTTGGCCGGGCGCTTTATTGATATCCGCTATCGGTCTGTCGCTTTATTTTAAGTCGATTTTTTTTCAGTTTGTCTATTTGGATGACAACTCTTTGATTCTTGATAATATCGAATTTTTAAAAAATTTATCAAACTTACCTCAAGCTTTTTTAAAGGATGTTTTTCAGGCTGATCACGGTTTGGCCGCTTATTACAGGCCGATGCTGACGATTTCTTTCATGACGGATGCCATTTTTAGTGGGGAAAACCCTCTCGCCTACCATGTTTCCAATGTTCTTATTCACCTAATCGCGGCCGTTCTTCT
>CAIUEV010000050.1 GCA_903898335.1 uncultured bacterium
AGAAAGCCGCCTTGCAAGAGTACAAGAAAATTTTCAACCAAATAATTCGTTAATTTACAAAAATGCATATTAAAATCTTAGGCACCGGTTGCCCAAATTGCAAAAACTTGGAGCGAAACACGATACAAGCCCTCAAAGAGCTTAAAATAGACGCTAAAATTGAGAAAATAACGGATATCGAAAAAATAATGGCATACGGCGTCATGAGTCTGCCTGTTTTGATTGCTAACGATAAGATATTGACTCTCGGCTTTGTCGCCTCAGTAGAGGAAATAAAAGATTTAATTAAAAACAGTAAAACAGATCCGAGTTGTTCATTCGACTGCTCTAACTGTCCGCATAGCCATTAAAAATAATTTATGAGCATTTTTTATCCTGTTCAGCTGTTCGCAGACTGGCTGACTTATTCAGTCTTTAAAATAAAGGAAGAAACTTTGACCGCTCATGTGCTTAATTTTTTTATCTTCGACACTATAAAAATATTTATTTTATTGGTGGTGATTATTTTTGTTGTTTCCATTGTTCGCTCTCTTTTGCCTCCCGAAAAAATCAGAAAAATATTGTCACGTAAAAGAAAATATTTCGGCAATATTCTGGCTTCCCTACTAGGAATCTTCACTCCGTTCTGTACCTGCTCGGCGATTCCTCTTTTCATCGGATTTCTTCAGGCCGGCGTTCCTTTGGGTGTAACCTTTTCTTTTTTGGTTGCCTCTCCGATGATTAATGAGGTTGCGTTAGTCATGCTTTTTGGGCTTTTTGGCTGGAAAATCGCCCTCATCTATCTTTTTAGCGGGCTAGCCATTGCCATTTTTTCAGGGGTCATCATCGGCCATCTTAGAGTGGAAAATTTGGTGGCCGAATTTATTTATAAAAATAAAAGCGAAGGCCAAATCGAATTACCCAAAATGAATGCGCGACAAAGAGCGCTCTACGCAAAAAATTATACAGCCGATATCCTTAAAAAAGTTTGGATTTACATAATAATTGGTGTCGGTCTGGGGGCTTTGATTCACGGCTATGTCCCTGCCGGTTTTTTAGCCCATTATATTGGAAAAGATGACTGGTATGCTGTTCCTTTGGCCGTTTTGGCCGGTATCCCTCTCTATTCCAATACGGCAGGAGCAATCCCCTTGGTCAGCGTTTTGACGGAAAAAGGAGTTGGTATGGGAACGGCTTTGGCCTTTATGATGTCAGTAACCGCTCTTTCTTTACCGGAATTTATGATTCTTCAAAAAGTAATGAAAACAAAACTAATTATAATTTTTGCCAGCATAGTTGGTACAGGTATAATTCTGACCGGATTTTTATTCAATCTGATTCTGTCGTGATATAATTAAAAAGTAATAAAAATTGTTTAAAAATTAATAAAAATAGATGTCAGAGATCAAAAAGAGTCTTCCCTTCTTGGGAATTTTGAGCCTGAGTCTCCTACTCACCGGCTGCTCCCTCACTGACCAGCTCGGTCAAAAAGCGGGAGAGAAAATCATTGAAAAAACCATAGAATCACAAACCGGCGGTAAGGTTAAAGTTGACGCCGACAGCCAGTCGATGACTATCAACGGAGAGAACGGCGAATCGATGACTATGGGTTCAGCCAAATTACCGGACAACTTCCCCAAAGATATTCTAGTCTTCGATGACGCTAAAATTGTTTTCTCAATGTCCTCAAGTGAAAATGAATTCTCCGTTGTTTATTTGACTGACAAAAAACCGGATGAATCGTTCACGACTTACAAAGACAGTCTAACGAGTCAAGGCTGGAAAAAAGAAACGGAAATGGATCTGGGAGCAAGCGGAAAAGTCGCTTCTTTCGCTAAAGACAAACGCAAACTTGGTGTCACTCTCGGCTCCGATCCAACCGGATCGACCCCAGACAAAACTTCAATTTCTTTAACCGGCACACTGGACGGTTCAGCTCAACAAAACTAGAGAATCAGATTTTCTTTAAAAAATCCGGGGCCGCCAGCTCTGGATTTTTTATTTTCTCAAAGATATACTTTAAATAATCTTCTGAATAAAAAATAAAGCTTTTTTATGCAAAAATTCTTTCGTGCCTTTCTTTCCGACCCCAGAACTACCGGATCAATAATCGAAAGTTCTCCTTTTCTGATTAAAAAAATGTTGAAACCGATTAATTTCGAGAAGGCGGAAATTATCGTCGAACTGGGTGCCGGAACTGGCGTAATCACAAAAAAAATTCTTAAAAAAATGGGGCCGAACACTTCCCTTCTCTGCTTCGAAACCAATAAAGTTCTCGCCAAAGAATTAAAAAGAAAAAATAAAGATTCCCGTCTTAAAGTATATTCTGATAGCGCCGAAAATTTCGGTCGCTATTTAAAAAGGTTCGGGAAAGACAAGGCAGATTACGTGATTTCCGGACTTCCACTCGTTGTTCTTCCCAAAAAAATTGCCGACAAAATTATTAAAGAAATTTTAGAAAACCTTCATCCTAAGGGAGTTTACGTCCAATTTCAGTACTCTTTGACCAGTCGAAAGTTATTCAAAAAACTTTTTGGCCAAGTAAAAATTGATTTCACTCCCGCCAATATCCCTCCCGCCTTTGTCTACTCCTGCAAGTTAGGCAAAAAATAGAAACTATTTTTTTCTTCTTGATTTAAGAATTTTTAGCATAAATTCGCTCAATAAAAATAATCAACCTAGAATTTCGAGATAGCTACTCTTGCTTAATTTTGATTTTTGCATTTTTAATTTTAATTTTCCCCATGACCACTTCCCTTCTCATCATCATTTTACTGCTCAATGTAGTTGCGATTTTCCTCCTTACTCAAAAGAAAGGTAACGGCAATGAAAAAATTTTAATGGAGACAATTGAACGAAATAATCAAAGACTGGAAAGCGCGAAAAATCGACTTCAACTCGGAGGGGACGCCGGAAAACGAACGCATTGACGAAAGCGACCGCAACATCCCGGCCACC
>CAIUEV010000051.1 GCA_903898335.1 uncultured bacterium
CAAAAAAGTATTATTACGGGAAGAGTTTATTATTTTAAGTGGAGCCAGACAAACAGGAAAGACCACTTTGATGCGTATATTAAAAGATTATTTGGAAAAAAGTGGTCATCCCTGCTATTATTTTAATTTGGAAAACCCGGAATATCTTAAATTATTCAATGAAAACACCTTTAATGTTTTTGAGGTTATGCCCAAAGATAATGTCAAACAATATATTTTTATTGATGAAATCCAATATTTGGATGACCCGAGCGGATTTTTAAAATTACTTTTTGATGAGAAAAGAGAACAAATAAAAGTAGTTTGCAGTGGGTCGTCTTCTTTTTATTTGGATAAAAAATTCAAAGACAGTCTAGCCGGTCGAAAATTTCTATTTGAAATATATCCACTAAATTTTCTGGAATTTTTACTTTTTAAGAACGAGGATAAATTACTGGCGGAAAGAAAAAATAAGCTCTCACTCTATTACCGGAAGAGATTGGCCGGTCTTTGGCAGGAATATTTAATTTTTGGAGGTTACCCTAAAATTGTGCTTGAAGAAAATGAAGAAATGAAAAAGGTTTTATTGGAAGAAATTGGGACCTCGTATATCAAAAAAGATATTTTTGATGCCGGGATTCGGAATGAGGAAAAATATTTCTTTCTTTTAAAATTGCTGGCATCGCAAACTGGACAATTAGTGAATTCTAAAGAATTATCAAACACAATTGGTATCGCCCACAAAACAGTTTTAGAATATCTCTATGTTATGAAAAAATCCTACCAAATTTCTTTCATCACCCCCTTCTATAATAATTTACGTAAGGAGCTGGTTAAAATGCCAAAAGTGTATTTCAACGATCTCGGCTTACGAAACTTTTTTCTTGGAGATTATTCATTAATTGAAAAACGCTCAGACAGAGGAGCATATTTAGAGAATGTAGCTTTTCGTGAATTTCAAAAAGAAGTAGAAAATGTTAGTAAGATTAAATTTTGGCGGACACAAGATCAAAAAGAAGTGGATTTTGTGGTAGGCGAGAAAGCGTATGAAATTAAATACGACGCTTTCGGATGTAAAGAAAAAAAATACGAAGCTTTCAAGCAACAATATCCCCATATAGAATTTTCCTTTCTAAGTGCGAGCGATATGCTGAAGAAATTTTACGGCTGGAAAAACTAGATTTTATTACTTTCAATAGCGCTACTGTTTTATTCTTTGATTTTTTTGCCATTAAGTTTAATTATACCGATGTTTTTTAATGCCGATAAAAAAAGACCAAGGATTATTGTTCCTCGGTCTTTGTTTTTGATTGATACCGATTGGGTTACAGACAATGAGAATAATTCACTGAGAGATCGTAAGGTTGAGCTTGCTGTGCTTCAGTTTCGTCTTTGATAATACTTACCGCCTCGATTAAATTTCGAGCGACAAAACTCGGCTTACTTATCAGATCTTCCTCTCCTATCGGCTTAATCAAGATCGTTCGACAGCCTGCCTCTTTACCTGCCAGAATATCTTTCCAGCGGTCGCCAACCATCCAGGATTGGGAAAGATCTACATTGTATTCTTTCGCTGCCTGAAAAATCAAGCCCGGTTTCGGTTTGCGGCAATCACAATCCTTGAGCAGCTCTTTGAATTTGACTTGTGCCGGATCGGGATGGTGGATGCAAGAGTAAATTTTCACTATGTCACCACCGGCCAGAAAAATATTGTGATAGATAGCCGAGTTTATATCAGCTAAATCGGTAATAGTCATCTTCCCTTTGGCCACGGCCGGTTGATTGGTTATGACAAAAACTGAAAAACCAAGTTTGTTTAATTCTCTAACGGATTTACCCACAAATGAGTAGATTTTCAGGTCCGCTAAACAAAGAGGTGATTCGGGCTGGCCAAAATCGTCCAAGCCGACTGGTGCGTTAATGACTCCGTCACGATCCAAAAAAACCGCTTTACATCTCTCCATTGATCCATACCTCCTTCTTGTTTGAAACAGTTGTAAAGAACTTTCTTCTTTAGACAAGAAAAATCAACTTCCAGTGGACTCGAGGGGATTCGAACCCCTGACCTCCGCGATGCAAACGCGGCGCTCTACCAACTAAGCTACGAGCCCTGAAAAATCAGCTGTGGGCCTGGTTGGATTTGAACCAACGACTTATCCCGCCATGGGCGGGACCACTCCCGTCACTGCTTCTGTGGGCCTGGTTGGATTTGAACCAACGACTTATCCCGCCAAGGGCGGGACCACTCCCG
>CAIUEV010000052.1 GCA_903898335.1 uncultured bacterium
CTTTCCTTCAGGATGGCAACTCAGAGAAGTTACCGAAGATAACGAGTACAGAAACAAGAGTCTGGCTAGGATAGATAAAGCATATTAGCCAGCGAAATCAACAACGGTCATTGGAACTTTCAGTGACCGTTTTTTCTATGGAAAACAAGAATCTATAGAGCAAGAAAAAAGAAGCTTACTTTTTAAACTTGAATTATTCATATTTATCGATAATAATCTCCTGAGTTAATGGAGAGGTCGCATACCACCGCCTTTGGCGGGGCAAGGTGGCCTATCTAATATATTAAGTTTAATGGAGAGGTCGCATAGTGGCCTAGTGCGCTCGCTTGGAAAGCGGGTGTACCGCAAGGTACCGAGGGTTCGAATCCCTCCCTCTCCGCACTTGCCTGTAAAAGTGAAGCCCTTATGAAAAGAGGGCTTTTTAATTTAGTTTTTTAATTAATCTTTCTTTAGCGTTTCGGTAAAATACTTGTTCGATTTGATTGGAGTTGAAGCCGGATTTTTTCAAGATTTGCGATAGGTTTTGCATTTGGGAAACTTCTGAAAGTTCCGGAAAAAGTTTGGGTGAGATGATACCGTCAAAATCGCTGCCAATAGCCAAATGTTCCGTGCCGATTTTTTTCCGCAAGTATCGAAAGCTTGAAATCAATTCTTCGACTAAATTGGAATTATAAAAACTGGGAGTAAAGGCAATGCCAACCAGACCGTCTTTTTGGCAAATTGCTTTGAGCTGCTCCTCGCTTAAATTACGAGAATCTTTTTTAATGAAGTCTATTCCGCAATGAGAACACATGACGGGCGTATCGATTATTTTAATGACTTGCCAAAAGCTTTTTTCGTTGAGATGAGCCAGATCGAAAATCATATTCAGGTGGTTGATTTCCTCCAGCCTTTGATGGCCAATGGCTGTTAACTCGCCGTCACTTTTCGCTCCGCCGGCCAGAGCGTTTTTCTCATTATGCGTCAGGCCGATTGACCTCACGCCGATATCGTAAAGTTCTTTGATTGACCTTGATTTGTCGGCTAAAAAATCCGCTCCCTCAACGTGAAGGAGTATCCCGATTTCCTCACCGGTCTTTAGGCTTTCGTATTCATTCAGAGAGGTGATCAGTTTCAATCTTCTATCTCGTTCGAATAAATTCAAGTAAAAATCCAGCTGTTCTTTTAGTGTCGAGAAAGGATCTTTCGGAATGACAATTTGACCTTTCTCCAAAGTGAAAGGGCAAGATGCGCCGAAAATTAATTTGGCACCGCCCTCAAAAAGACGAAAGATATCCGATTGATTGTTGACGGGAAATCCGGCCTCGTTTGACCCGGCATGCAGACTATTTCGAACAAAGAAATCTTTTCCGGTCAGAATCAGGCAATTATCGGCGATGTCTTGATGAAGGTCGATGAAAGGGATGATTTTTTTTTCCATAAAAATGCTTATTTGTTAATATTGGAGCATTAAATTAAAATTCGGTCACTTTTCTTTTCAAGCGAATACTTCAGGTTTACGATAAAATAAATGCGACATGATGTTCGCAATGTTTTGGTTACTATAAAAAATAAAAATTATTTTTATGGTTGAGAAAATATTATTAGGATTGACGACAACCCCCGGCTCCGATTGGCAGGAAAAGATTAAAGAAATAGATCGTTTGGGGCTCAAAGAAGTGGCTTTGTTTCCGACCTATTTAAGGCCGGACGAGCGAAGGGAGCTCTATTACAAGCTCGAACAAACCAAATTGGAGTCGATTCCGCATGTCCATTTGCGAGACGACATGGAAAAATGGGAGTTGGAGCTTTTTTGGGATCGCTACGGTACCAGACTCTTCAACGTGCATGCCAGAGCGACCGATGAAACGTTTATCAAAGAGGTGGCTAAAGATTATCAAGAGAATATTTTTATCGAAAATGGAGCGGTCTTGAACGATAAATTTTTCGAGCTGGCCAAGAAATGCGGTGGTTTTTGTTTTGACGTGTCTCATTATCATGACTTCGCGGAGATTCAAGGCGATGGAAACTATAAAAAATTACTCGATCATTTTAAGAAAGGAAAGGTTGGCTGTTGTCACATTTCAGCGGTGGCTAAAAAGAGTGGGGCTTTTATGGATTTGATTACCGGTCGCTCACTAAAGGGCTATTCTTTCCATTGTCTGAATAAGCCAGAAGAAATTGATTATGTTGAAAACTATGTCGACTATTTGCCTGAAATTGTGAGTATCGAGCTAGAGAACTCTTTGGAGGAGCAGTTGGAAATCGTTGAGCGGTTGAAAGAAATCATTTCTTATGATAGTTTTTAGGTATGAAGAACGAATCATGCGTTAAAATTGATGTTTCAACTGAGTCTATCTTGAAAATCATTCTCATTCTTTTTGGAGTGTGGTTTTTGTATGTTATTAGAGACGTTTTGGTGGTTGCTTTCGTCGCTTTCGTGCTTTCTTCCGCGATGGCGCCTTTAGTGGATCGTCTGGAAAAAATTCATTTGCCTCGCAGTTTGGTGACAATGGCGATATATATTTTGTTTTTTGGCGGAGTTTTTTATCTTTTTTCTCTTCTGGCTCCGGCCGTTTCGGAACAAATGAAGCACCTGGCCAATAATTTGCCGGAATATGGCAAGGATTTAAGCGTTTTGAGAGAAAAATGGCAACATATTATTGGGGGGAGCGAAGTCACTCAATCAAGTAAAAATGATTTTCTGCTTGATTTAAGCAATCGATTGAGCGAGGGAAGTGTTAGTGTTTTCTCTAAGGCCGGATCTTTTTTCCAAGGTTTTGTCAGTTTTATTGCGGTTTTTTCCCTTTCTTTCTATCTTAGCATCCAACGTAAGACAGTCGGAGCTTTTTTGAAGGGGTTTATTCCGAAAGACTACAAAAAATACGCCGTAAAAAAAATGGACGATATTCAGGAGAAGATGGGACATTGGCTATTGGGTCAAGTTGCATTGAGCATTTTGATTGGTGTTATGGTCTACGTCGGTTTGAGTATTCTTGGTGTTCCTTACGCCTTGCTTTTGGCTATCTTGGCGGGGATTCTCGAGGTTGTTCCTTATCTTGGGCCAACAATTTCAGCGGTGGCCGGAATTTTAGTGGCTTTGAGCTTGGGACCGGTGCAGGCGCTTTTGGTTTTGGGAATGTATGTCGTCGTTCAACAATTGGAAAATCACTTGGTTGTGCCGTTAGTAATGAAACAAGCCGTAGGTCTTAATCCGGTGGCTATAATTATTGCTATTTTAATCGGAATTAAAGTGGCCGGTCCGTTCGGTCTGATTTTAGCTATTCCTCTGATGGCCGTTTTAAGTGTTTTTCTTTCGGACTTTGTGCAGAGGGAGGAGTAGTTGAAAGCCTGCCGGTAGGCGGGTTCATAAAGAAACCCTTAAAGGCCTTTCTAACTTTACAAACTTTCAAACTTTATAAACTTTTAAACTTAGCCCATGAATACTTCATATTCGGCGTTGGATACTTTCTTGTCCTGTCCGTTAAAATACAAATTTAGAGAAATCGATAAAATAAAAGTGCCCAAATCGTCGACACTTTCTTTTGGATCTTTGATCCATAAAACTCTCAAATTTATTCACGAATCGGACAGTGATTTTCCCAGCAAGGAAGAAGTGGTGAATTTTTTCAGTGAAAATTGGAATCCGGCGGTTTTTAAAGAGGAAGAGGCGGACAATCTTTTTGAAAACGGGATTAGCCTGGTTTCAAATTATTTGGAGAAAATTCTAGCCATGGAGGCAAAAAAAATGGGCACGGTCATTGCTCTGGAAAAAAGGTTTATTTTACCTTTCGGCAAGCACACTATTTCGGGTTCCATAGACAGGATAGACAAGATTGGAGACAGCTTCAAGATTATCGACTACAAAACCAACAGAAAAATCGCCACCGAAAATGAAGTAAAAAATAATTTACAACTGAGCATTTATCTTAAGGCTTTTACCAACGAATGGCCTTCTTTTTTCAAAAACAAAAAAGATCTTGAAAAAGTCGAGCTGGCGCTTTATTTTGTGCGACACAATTTGGAAGTGTCAGTTAAAAAAACAATCAAAGAAATGGAATTGATGGAGGAGGAGATGATGAAAAACATTGACTTGCTTGAAGAAACAATAAAGAGCGATTCCTTTGAACCGCGGATGAGTCCGCTTTGCGACTGGTGCGATTACCGAAGAGAATGCCCGATGTTTGCTCATCAATTCAGATCGGTTAAAGATCCGGAAAAAGAATTTGAGGTCATGGACGCTACGCTAAAATTTATTCAATTGAAAAACGAGAAGGGTAGAATAGAAAAAGAAATCAGAGATTTGGACAAAAAAATCAAAATTTACATGGAGAATGAAAAGCTGGGACAGTTTTTTACCGAGAACGGAAGCGTTATTCGAGCATTACGTGAAACTTACAAATACAACCCCAGCTTGGTTCTGGATAGCTTAAAAGATTGGGGCGTCGATCCGGCGCTGGTCGTCAAAGTGGAAGCGAGTAAACTCAAGCAAATCGCTTCAAAGCTTTCCGCCGAGAAGCGCAAAGAACTGGAAAGTTTCAAGGAGCTTGAAAAAACAAGTCATTTTTTGTCGGTGCGAAAGGCGAAAAAAATAAAAATTTGACATTGAAAAAATAAAAAAAGATAATCAAAGCAGTTGGATTTATATCTAAATTTGTTAATTTAAAAATAAAAAATGACACAAAAAAAGAAAAAGAGTTTAACACTGGGGGGACTTTTTTTTACAATCTTCCTCTTCGTCTCATTGTTTGCTCTTCCTACGGTTTTTGGAGCGGACAAAATTATTGTTGACGATTCCAACCTAGGAGGAGTGGATGATTTTGTTTCTTCAATTCCAAAATCTTCCAATGAAAATCTATTCAGTAATTTTAGCTCGGGAGCTTTTGAAAGGACGCTTCCATTTAATTTTCCTCCTCTTTTGCAATCTGAAATAAGCTTCAGAAAAAATAAAAATGTTTTTTCTCCCGGAGAAAAAGTTTCTTTATCCGGTTTTGTTAAATATTCAAACAAATCATCGGAGAAAGAAATTGACAATATGCGTCAGCAGTGCTTGGCGACATGGAAGGGAAAGGAGAATATCGATTTAATTTGTCCCAAATATGAAAGTTTTAGAATTCCCGCTATAAGCGATGCACGTCTTTTGGTTCAAGTCTGGAGAGTTGATGAATCCGAAAGTAGAAGTCTGAATGGAGACTTCTTGGTGGATGAGTTTTATGTTGATAAAACTTTTTTGTTGAAAGAGGACCAAGAAGAGAAGGTAGATTTTAGCTATAATTTGTCGAAAAATTTGCAGGATGGAAGATATTATTTTTCATTCTTTGTGAACTCTAGAAAAGAATTTCCGATTATTAACTTTATTCAAAATATATTTTCTCCTTTAGATCAAGAAAGTTTTCAAGTGAGAAATTCCTCTATTCAAAATCAGAATATTTTTCTAGACAAGGACAACATAGAGCTTAACGACTCTCATTATTTTCCGATAAGAAGAACTCCGACGATAGATCCTATGAACGGTAGGTTTAGAATCAAAGTGCCTATAAATAGCACGTCTGCCAAGGACGAGGAAGTCAGTGTTAAATACAGGCTTTTCAACTGGACACAGGAAAATGAGAAAAATATTATTCTTGAAAAAAGTGAGACTGTCTTTGTAAAAGGGGGCGGATCGAGAGGTCTGGAATTTTCTTACAATGCTTTTCCTAACGAGGCGGCGAATTCTTTGCAGGTAGAGGTGATGTCTTCGTTCGGGAAAACTTTGGTTAATATTCCGTTTGTGATAAACAATCAGGCCAAAGCGAGAATGACCTTTCTTGGTCAGGCGGAGAAAGATGGAAAAACATATCCCTACGCATGTGTTCAGTATTACGGTTGGAAGAAGGAGTTTAACGGAAAAATAAAGTTGGAAGCAACGTCTTCGAATGGTGGAAAGTTGGCAAACTGGGAGGGCGTGGGCAATGTCAGTATAAATGATGCTTTTTGCTTCATAATAAAGAGTAGTGAATTTGAAAAAATTTCTCAGAAGGAATGTTACAATCTAAAAGGAGAAATTTATGAGAATGAGAAGATTGTTTTTTCGGACGAGACCGGGGTCAACTGCTCTGTCAAAGAGAGTCGTTCCGGATTGGCCGGTTTTGATTTAGAGCCAAAAGACGGAAAATATACCGAGGAAAATGAAAAAAGTTTTCTCTGGGCTAATTATCTGGTGTACTTGATTGGTCTTATTATCATTATTATCGCTTTATATAGTTTCCTAAATAATAAGATAAAGAAAAAAAATGATTAAGGTATCGAAATTGTTAGTGTTCTTTCTTTTTCTGACATTATTTTTTTCAGCTGTCGGCAGTGTCGACGCTTATCTTGAGACAAAGACCGGTAAGGTTGATTTGTACAATGAAAAGCTAGTCAGCAGTATATTAAAGGGTGAGGAGGGTCCGGAGCAATCCGTAAGAGAAGAGAGATATATCGGCACTACTTGGAAGGGCTTTTACACTTTTACTCAAAGGTTGGGAAAATATGAAGATTGTTCGGTCTTTTGTAAAAATGCGAACAATTATACATACTCATTTAATTATGAGAAGAAGAAAAACGGGAGTGATAATCCATGGTCGGGAGTTGAGACAAAGAATTCTCTTTTTAAGTGTGATGATTTGAAAATTTCATTTAGCGCAATCGGTGATTGGGGCTCTACTTTTGATAAAGTTTGTGTCGAGGCGGAACATGCGAGAATAACATCGCCGAAGGTTTATCACCACGGGTACACCCCTCCAACGGATATTCTTGAATGCTCTGGACAAGATAATTGTTTGGAAAAAGCAAAGGAACATGTTTTGAATCCTGCTACTTTTGGTAAAGGTGTTCAGCAAGTCCCGGCCAATTTTATTTCGGGAGTTGAAAAATCTTTGAGTGTTGACAACACGGCCTCCGTGTGTAAAGACGGTTCTTGCTTTATAAACAAAGAGGGTAAATACACTTTTTCTGTTTCCGTTCCCCAGACTTCTTATTATGGGCAATGCAGGGGGTATGGTTTTACAGCTATTCCTGAGAAGAAAGATATTCCTGCCATGGTTAGCAATTTCTCTACAGATGTTGTTAATCGAGCTCCGGTAACGACGATTTCCTTTTCCGCCAAGAATTCCAAGATTAACGAAGAAGTCGATGTTTATTGTGAAGCCTTTGATCCGGACGACTGTGTGGACAAAATTTCCAAAGTTACTTTGAGTTGTCAGGATAAAGATGGAAACGCTACCGGTTGTCAGATATACGATCCTTCTTCCGGAGTTTTGAATACTACTTTGATTAAAGAAATTCCCTCCGCCAATCAAACCAACCCTTTTCGTCTAGCGGCCAAATTTAAAGTGACTAAGCCGGGAAGTTACGTTGTGATTTGTAATGCGGCCGACAATAATGGAACGTCGAGTACTTATCCGGATGGATCTGATGATGGAAACGGGGTCGGAGTGAACGGAGTTACTGTGAAAGAGGATGGAACTGCAGTTAACGGCGGAGTTATCGATTCCTCAATGAATTTCTGTGCTCTAGTGCCGGAAAAAGGAGCCGGAGCGCCCGTCTGTGATTCCAAGAGTGATATAAAGCTCTCAGCTGAAGCCATGTATAATCTTAATCCGGTCAAATATCAGTGGAAATGCGGTGAAGGCGAAAATGAAGAGTGGAAGGATACCACTGACGGTAAATACACTTGTTCTTACACTCAAGCGGGAACGTTTGCTCCGGCTTTGAGGGTAACGGATAAATCCGGAAAGACCGTTGATTGCAAATTGCAAAATAAGATTAAACTGACGGGAGAAAAAAGCTGTCGAGTCGAGGTGAGAAAAGCTGATACTACTGAAGACTTTTCCGATAAAGTTATTATCCGAGCGGGCGACAGTGTCGAGGCCAGAGTAAAACAGGAATGTTTAGGTAAATTGCCGATTACTTGGGCGGCAGCGGGCGGATCGATTGGTGGCACAAGTGACGGACTAACTACGATAAAGTTCAATGCGGCCGGAGAAAAGTCGATTGGAGCGAAGATGACGAAGACCGTTAAATATATCGAAGAAGTTGTTGAGAAGGATGAGTTCGGCAACAATCTAAAAGACAAAGATGGCAATGACATCATCAAGAAAGTTGAGAGGGAGAGAAAAGAAGTCACCGATTGTGCCGGAGTAATAGTTGATGTTAAGGACATGAATAATTGGGGAACCAACTAAGTTAAAAGTTCCTCGAAATTTAAAAAGCGTCGGTTTCGGCCGGCGCTTTTTGC
>CAIUEV010000053.1 GCA_903898335.1 uncultured bacterium
AAAGTGTTTGGATCCCAAAGAAATCATCAGTTGGGAAGCTGTCGGGACATCACTGCAAAAAAGTAATAATGACAGTGCGGAGGCCTCATTGAATTCGGCCGGCAATGTGACCATTAAAGCCAAAGTTAAAGTCGGCGACAAATTTGTTGACTGTGAGGAAAGCTCTACCGATGTAAAACAGATGATACAGGAAGGGGTCTAGAGAGAATATTCTCAGCATTTGAATTTTTATTTTATTGGGTTTATTCTTTAGAGAAGGATTTTTGATCCGATAATCTTTAAATTTGGATAATGGAAAATCTTGGTTCCTATGATTCCGGTGTTCCTTTTAGAAAATTTATTTTTGTTTTTCTTCTAGTCTGTATTGTCGTCGGAACCGGCGTTTTTTACTCCGCCTTTTCCAGAGTTTCCATTACTTTAATCCCTCAAAATAGCATTA
Organism: uncultured bacterium; assembly: GCA_903898335.1. Lineage (GTDB taxonomy): Bacteria > Patescibacteriota > Minisyncoccia > CAIUEV01 > CAIUEV01 > CAIUEV01. The sequence continues at coordinate 440 of CAIUEV010000053.1, forward strand.
AAGAAGTTGCGACCGAAATTACCGTTGACGCCAACGGAACGACTCCCGACAGCGGAAAAGGGATTCTGACCGGGGAAATAAAAAGTCGAGAAGCGGAAGGCAATGAAAAGGGAATTAAGGTTGATTTTAAAAAGATAGATGAGTTCGCCAAGGGACGAATCCTTATCAGAAATACCACTCCCTACATTCAAGGAATTCGCCAAGGCGCTCTTTTGAAACCGGTCGATGCACCCGGTGATATTTTGTTTGCTACCGTTAATCGAGTAACTTTGCCGCCAAAGGGAAGCCGAGAAGTTGACATTATCGCCACTTTCAAAGGCGCCAAAGGTAATTTACCGGAAGGCAAGTTTGAATTTGTTAATCTCGATAACGCCTATATGAAAGAAAATATTCTGGTTAGCAGCAAAGGGAAGATTGACGGAGGAATCCGAGAGGCAAAAATAGTTACTCAGGAAGATCTCGATCGAGCCCATAGCGAATTGGGTAAAAGAATGTTTCTGAAAGCACTTGAAGAGATAAATAAAGATTTGGGCGCCGGCAAAATAGTCAAGGAGGACAGCGCCCGCTTTACCATCTTGCAAAGAAGCGCCACGGCCACTGTCGGTCAGGAAGCGGAGACTTTTGATATTTCTCTGAAAATAGATATCAGCGGCGTCACCTTGGACGAGAATGAGCTGAAGGCGATTGCGGAAAAAAAAGTTCGATCACTGGGGGACTCTCACGAAGAATTCGGTGATTTTGAGGATAACAGCTTTTCTTACGCTCTGACCAACTTGGATTTACCGGCCAAAAAAGCCGTTCTGACAGTAAAGATTAAGGGTCGTTTCAATTCTAAATTGTCCGCTAAAGTTTTTGACAAAGAGGGAATAATCGGCTACAACGAGAAGGCTCTGCAAGAACATTATGCAAAATATGATAACATCAAAGACGTTAAAATATCATTCTGGCCTTCCTTCCGCAAAACCGTTCCCAATATTGAGAGTCGAATCGATATTAATGTTAAGACGGAAAAGAATTAAACTCGGAAATAGGTCAGCAGTAAAAAGCTAAATCACTACCATGAATTTTCTCACCTCCTGTTTTGTCCGCATATTCGGCGATCCGAATGAAAAAAGCGTTAAGAAATTAAAACCGATTCTGGATAAAGTTAACTCTTTGGCCGAAAAAATGAAGGCTATGTCGGACGATCGACTCAGGAAGAATACCGTTAAACTCAAAGAGGCTCTGGCCAAAGGAAAATCTCTTGACGATATTTTACCGGAAGCTTTTGCCACGGTCAGAGAGGCAGCCGATCGAGCCTTAAAGCAAAGGCCGTTCGATGAACAAATTTTGGGAGGAATCGTTCTTCATCAAGGAAAAATTGCCGAAATGAAAACCGGAGAGGGAAAAACTTTGACGGCAACGCTGCCTATTTATTTGAATGCGCTCGCCGGCAAAGGGGTTCATGTCATTACTGTCAATGATTATCTGGCTAAAAGAGATACCAACTGGATGGGAGCGATTTTTCACTTACTGGGTGTTTCCACCGCCTGCATTCAGCACGATAAATCTTTTATTTTCGAGCCCAAAATAAAGCCTGACGACAACGAAGTCAGCATTGAGTATGCCAATTTAAGAGAAGTTTCTCGCAAGGAAGCCTATGCCGCCGATATCACCTACGGCACCAACAATGAGTTCGGTTTTGATTATTTGCGAGACAATATGGTTCAAAATTTGAACGACATGGTCCAAATCCGCAATCCTGAAGAGGCCGACCGCATCGAGAGTCATCTAAATTACGCCATCGTGGACGAAGTGGACAGTATTTTGATTGATGAAGCCAGAACACCATTGATTATTTCCGCACCAGATGAAGATTCTAATCGACTATACCGTCAATTCGCCCAAATTGTTCCCTCGTTGGAGGCCAATCGCCACTACAATGTCGACGAAAAAATGAAGGCGGTGACTCTAACCGAGGAGGGAATCGAGAAAGTGGAAAAGATTTTGAATGTCCAAAACTTGTATCGAGAGGGAGGAGTGGCCTATGTTCATCACTTACAGCAAGCTCTGCGCGCCGAGGTGATTTTCAAAAAAGACCGTGATTATGTGGTAAAAGAAGGACAGGTTATCATTGTCGATGAATTTACCGGTCGTATGATGCCCGGCCGTCGTTTCTCCGAGGGACTGCATCAGGCCCTGGAAGCGAAGGAAAGAGTGGAAATTCAAAAAGAAAGCAAGACCTTGGCCACCATCACTTTCCAAAATTATTTCAGAATGTACAAAAAGATCGCCGGTATGACCGGAACGGCCATGTCCAGCGCTGAAGAATTAAATAAAGTTTACAAGCTGGAAGTGGTGTCAATCCCCACTCACCGCAAGATGATCCGCCAAGACTTTCCCGATAGAGTCTACAAGAATGAAAAGGGTAAATTTAAAGCCATCACTCAAGAAGTTAAAGAAAAACACACTAAAGGACAGCCGGTTTTGGTCGGTACGATTGCCATCGAGAAGTCGGAGTTACTGGCAAAATATTTTGAAATCGAAGGCATAAAGCATGAAATCCTCAACGCTAAAAATCACGAAAGGGAAGCGCAGATTATTGCTCATGCCGGTCGCAAAGGCGCCGTCACCATCGCCACCAACATGGCCGGACGAGGTACCGATATTAAACTCGATAGGGAAGTCAAAAAGCTCGGCGGCCTACATATTCTTGGCACCGAACGTCACGAAGCCCGTCGTATTGATGACCAGCTGCGAGGCCGTTCCGGTCGACAGGGAGATCCGGGAAGCAGCCAATTTTTCGTTTCCATGGAAGACGAGCTGATGCGTCGTTTCGGCTCTGACAAAGTTAAAAGCATGATGGACACGCTGGGAATCCCCGATGACGAGCCTATTGAGAATAAGATGATTTCTCGCTCCATCGAGAAGGCTCAAGCCAAAATTGAAGGCTACAACTTGGATATTCGTAAGCATGTTCTGGAATATGACGACGTTATGAACCGTCAAAGAGAAATCATTTATCAACGAAGACGCGATTTGTTGATTAAAAAGGATGATTTCTCGGGAACTTTGTTCAAACACGCTAAAAATATCATCCAAAGATTGGTCGATTTCCATCTGAACGCTCCCGGTGAAGATTGGAATCTCAATGAAATAGCCGAAAACACCAGAGCCGTCTTCGGACTGACAGAGGAGGAGAAAAATATTATCAATGGCAAATTAAGCGCCATTCGAGATGATCTTTCTTTGACCGAGACCGAAAGAAAGGAAAAAATAATCAAAACCATTCGACTAAAAATAAAACAGGATTACACCCTCAGAAAAGAAATTTTACCGGCTGAGCATCTTTCTCACATCGGGAAAATTGTCTTTTTACGCACTATCGATCTGCTGTGGATGAGCCACTTGGACAATATGCAGTATTTGAGAGAGGGAATCGGACTGCGCGGTTACGGCCAAAGAGACCCGCTAGTCGAATACAAACAGGAAAGTTTCCGTATGTTTGAGCAACTTTTGAACAGTATTGAGGAGGAAGCGGTCGGATCGTTCTTTAAACTTGAATTCAAGCGTCAAGCGGAAGCACCGATTCAGGAAGAAAAAAGCGAGACGGAAAAAGTTCTGGCCAAGGCCAAATATTCAAAGCCGGAAGAACCGGGAGGATTTTCCGGTAACGGCAGTGGAAACGCCCCCGAGAAACAAATAAAATCCGTGCCCAAAGTCGGCCGAAATGATGCTTGCCCCTGCGGATCGGGTAAAAAATATAAGCGTTGCTGTGGAAGAAAATAGATATTTTTAATCAATTTTCACATGTCCCCTCTTTCCGATCGTCAATCACAAATATTAATCGCTCTAGTGGAGGCTTATGTTAAGACCGCCAAGCCTATCGGATCTTTAGACTTGAAGGAATCGGCCGAATTTGATTTCAGCCCCGCCACTTTACGCAATGAGATGAATGAACTGGAAAAAGCCGGCTATCTTTATCAACCCCACATTTCCGCCGGTCGAGTTCCGACCGACAAAGGCTATCGTTTTTTTGTCGACTATATTACTGACAGACGGTTGCAAAAGATGCAAATTGACGAGGAAAAAAGACTAAAAACGGAGCTTCTGAAGCTGAAAGCCCGCGAAAAAATGCTCACTCGCACTTTGGCCAAGCTTATGTCCACTTTTTCCAATAATCTGGCCATTACCGGTCTTCTTGAAGACAAGTCTTTTTTCGAATCGGGCATCAAACAGCTGGTTTCTCAGCCGGATTTTCAGAATATCGATGAAGTTTGCCAAATCGCCGAAGTTCTCGACTACCTCGACGAAAACATTGATCGGCTCAGTGGGAAATTAAGCGAAAGCCGGATCGACACCTTTATCGGGGAGGAGAACGTCTTCAAAGGTTCTACCGGCTGCTCCATAATCATTTCTCGTTGCACCATGCCCGAAGGCGAGGAGGGCATAGTCGCCATTCTCGGCCCTAAAAGAATGGAATATAAACGCAATATTTCAATCATTGAAAACGTAGTCAAGTTTCTGGAGGAGGGAGAATAAAAAAACAAGCTATAATCTGATTAGACAAATAAATTTTTAAAATGCTTGAGAACATAAAAAGTTTTGCGAGTAAGACAGTATTTTTTGTTACCAATTGTTTGGCAGCACTTGTAATAGTCTTTTTGATCAAAGAAGATGCTCAAAAAGATCAGACTTTGGTTACTGATGAAGAAACCAGCTTCACGCCAGTCGATGAGACCGTCAGCGAAAAGCAAAGCCAAATCGTCGCCGAAAGAGAAAATCGTTTACGCCAGTTGAATAATACTCCCAAAGAGATCAAACAGGAAGCCATCACCACGACTACAACAACCAAAACGCCCGACCCCACTCCGACGAACAACAATAGTAATCCGACTGTCACCAGCAGTAAATCAAGTTCAGCCACAACCACTAAAAAAACTACCACAACTACGACTCAACCGAAGGCAAGTAAAAAAACTAAAACTTCTTAAACAATGAATAAAACGACGAAAAAAATCATACTCATACTGTTTCTTCCTATGATGGGGCTGTTTTTCTATGTTGCCCTGATTAAAGCGGAAACATCGGTAGATACAAAAAAGGAAATCGTCACCATACCGGATAGAGATGGCGATGGCCTGGTAGACGGTGAAGACCCCCATCCCGATTATCCAGAAGTTTATATTGTTGAAGACAAAAATTTTAACGGCATTGTCGATAAATTCGAAAACCAGTAATAACTGATTTGATCAGTATGCGAAACGATAAAAACGTCATTCTCAGCCATTCTTTTAAAGCTCTCGGCACTAATGTCTCTTTTGATTTGGTAGTCGATCGGAAATTAGAAAAAAAATCTCATAATTTTTTGCGCTATGCCGAAACCTTGGTCAGAAGCGAAGAGGCTATTTTTTCGCGTTTCAATCAAGAAAGCGAGCTATCTCACCTGAACAATAGGTTGGGTCAATGGACAGAGGTCTCTGATCCTATGCTCTTTTTAGCTAAAAAAATCTTAGAATATGAAAAGGGAAGCGACGGACTTTTTGATCCTCGAATAATCGATATTATCGAATCTCTTGGCTACAAAGAAAGTTTCGAGAAGATCAATCGAAAGCAAAAAAATGAGACCAGCGACGAAGAATCAGTAATTTTATCCAAAAAAGAGCCCCTGGAAAAAGAACTTTTGATAAATGGAAATAAAATTATGTTCCTGAAACGCATGGATTTTTCCGGCCTCGCCAAAGGTTATTTAGCCGACAAAGTCAGCCAGCTTTTCAAAGACAATGGATTTTCAAATTTTATAGTTGATATGGGTGGAGATATGTATGTTTCGGGACGGAAAAATAAATCAGAAAATTGGTACATCGGCGTTGAAAATGTCGAGGAGGAAAAAATTCTTCTCCTACTCAGCAATCAGGGCATAGCAACTTCCGGCATCAATCGACGAAACTGGAAGCTTGGCAAAAACAGATACCATCATTTAATTAACCCGATTCAACCAGATAAATTCGACTTTAACTTGGTTTCAGTCTCAGTAGTTCAAAAAAGTGTTACAAGAGCGGATTTTTTAGCTAAAATTATTTTTTTAATGGGTGATTCAGGCCCGAAATACGCTGAAAAAAATAAAATTCCCGCTATTTTCGTTTACTTAAATGGACGCTACGCTTTTTCCAAAGCGATGGAAAATTTTTTAATTTAAAATTTTACAATCTTAGTTAATTGAATAATAATTGAGATACACTAAACAAAAATATGCGTAAAATCAACTCAACCATTTTGATTTCGGTTCTGTTGCTTTCATTTTTCTGTTCTCTGCAAAATATTTTAGCGGAGGAGGAAAAAAAAGTTCGATATATCGACACTCCGGTTCTAGACAGTGATTTGGACGGTTTAACCGACGAGGGAGAAAAACAAATTTTCAAAACAGATCCAAATTTTCCCGATTCCGACAACGATGGTTTCTTTGACGGAGCCGAGATTATCGGCCAAAGCGATCCGCTTGACGGTAACAATCCAACGGCTATTCAAAGCTATAAAAGCTCCACCTATCCGGAAGAAATAGAGACTCCCTGGGGATGGTATTCCACGCGAGCCACCGGACTGGTAGCCTATTTCCTGCTTTATATCTCCTTTCTAGTCGGCATTATAAAAGGCATCCCAAAATTAAACGTTTGGTGCGCCCGTGTCTGTGATTCAAAGATGCACTGCTGGATATCTCTCCACGCTTCGATATTTTCCATATTCCATGTTGTTAGTCTTTTTTTCGGACCTCATCTTAACTTTACTTTTGTTCAGGTTTTCGTTCCTTTTATGGCGACCAGGGATGCCATTCACTTTTTCTTGGGACAAATCGCTCTGTTTTTAATGATTGCTATGACTTTGACTTCTTATTTAATGAGATTCATACCTTACAGAGCGTGGAGGCTGGTTCACTTCTCCAGCTTGATTTTACTTATTGTTGCCATTGCTCACGCTATCTCTTTTGGATCTGATGTTAAAGAGGGGAGTCTGGGGCGCCTTATTTTTATTTCTGCCAATACGATTCTTTCCGTTCTTCTTCTGACTAATATGTTTTTTAAATTAAGAAGAGTCTACTTAAAGAGCAAGTCTATAGACCCTTCCAGCCCTATTCAACAAGGCTAAATTTCAATTGGTTAATCTCATTTGTTCTCTTTTCTCCAAAAAATATCGGTAAAGGTTGGTTTTTATCAAAAGACTCGGCCAAATTGGGATAATGGCCGTCATTGCCGCTGTTAATTTTTTGAGGCGAAGAAAAATTCTGTCCATCGAATTTTGAAAGCATTACGACACCCGTCGAGGGCTCTTCTCTAGGCAGCAAAGATACTTCGGTCGATTCCATCCAAGCCAATGAAAAGCTATCATCTTCCTGGCTGCAGGAAATCGAGGGGAAAAATTGATTTTGTCCCGACTCCGCCACCGGTTGGGGATTGCGCCAACTGCGACCGATGAGATAAGCTGATTCCAGTCGAGATTTGTTCGCCAGGGGATCGAAAGATCTCCAAACTACATATAATCGACCGGTGCCGGTAAAACAGGCGCTAAGATGCCGGGAATCCTTTTCCGGATCAGAAATGTTCAACCATTCACTCCAATTTTCTCCGCCGTCCGTCGAATAGGAATGTTGAATTTGTTGCAAGTTCGCAACATTGCCCCAAGAAGAATACATCAGAAGATGTAAATTTCTTCCATCCTGCGTCAAAAGCACAGGTCGAGACTGGGTGTTGGTCGGTATCACTTTTATGTTTTTCCACGGCGACCAATTTTCACCGCCGTCATAAGAAACGATCATTTTTATTTGCTGTTTGATATTCTCCGCATCACGCCCTTCCCAAACAACCCAGAGCTTGCCGGCAGCAGCCGTAATGACCGGATGCTCCTGCCAATATTCATCTGAAAATCTGAAACCAGTCACCGGCGCAATATTTTTCCAATCGGTCCACGTTTCACCCTGATCGGATGAACGGCTATATTTTACTTGTCTTTCGTTAGTCGGACGGCCGGCGTCGATACCGTACCAAACAGCGTGCAAGACACCGTCCGCATCAATCGCCAAAGAAG
>CAIUEV010000054.1 GCA_903898335.1 uncultured bacterium
AATTTCTCCCTGGTCACCGAAGCTCTCGCTCAAGTTGGGAATATTCCCCTTTTCGCGTCGAAGAGACTTTTCGTTTTGAAAATCCAATTGGAAGCCGAGAAACGCAAAGGTGGGAAAAATGACAATCCCGACGGAAAGGATTTTTTTTCTCGAGAAAGATGCCGGACGACTTCCGGCAAATTGGCTGGGGAGGTTTTTCCCTCTATCGGCAGTTTGGACAGCGACACTATTATTATTTTCGATTTTTATTTTGAGTTGGACCCAAAAAATGACTTCTTAAAGATGGCTAAATCCGACAACAGATTTATTCAAATCAAAGAATTTAAAGAATTTTCAACCAGAAAAAACGAGAGCAAGGATGTTTTTAGGTTTGTCGACACCATCATAGAAGGGAAGATAAAAGACTCTCTCTATCTCATGGAAAAAATAGCTCAAGAAGAAAAAAATCAAGGATCGGATGAAGTTTCCGTTGCCCTATCTTTACTGGGACTTTTAGCCTTTAAAACAAATCGACTACTCGCTCTTAAGAATATCGATAACCCTCAAGAAGCTCAGCGCAAGTTGGGCATTTCTCCCTATTTTTTTCAACCGGAGAAAAATCAGTCCAACCGCTTCAGTCAGGCAAGTCTTTTCAAACTTTTCAAAAAAATTGTGATGGCTCAACAAAAAGCAAAAAGCGGACTATATAGTCCGCTTTTGCTCGTTACAACAATACTCTTCGCCTTTTCTACTGAACGACAGAAGCCACAATCGGTCTAAAATAAAGATTGACGTCGCTGATCCACTTTCCGGCTCCACCGTCTCCGGCGCAAGCACTCCCACATTTCCAAATAACCATTTCGGAAGGAGTGTCTTTACCCTTAGCTACCAAATTATCAATTCTTTTACCAACCGTTTCAACCGCCACTTCGGCAGAAGGAAAACAACTGTGACCGGCAACAAAAGTAAATCTTCGGTCTTTAAAACCCCAATAGTTGAAACAGTCACCACTCTTTGATTTGGGAGAAACTTTTCCCCAGTTAGATTCCTTTTTGGCAATAGCCACCAAAAAAGCGGCTGTTACCGGATCTTGCTTTTCCAAATAGGGGAGCATTTTGGCCATCGGCGAACTACCAACCATTTTCTCGATTTTTTCAAAATACTCTTTACCTTTTTTCTCTTTAATCTCTTCGGCCGGAACGATTTCCGTTTTTTTAACGGCCGAAGTCGTTTTGTCCTTAATTTTCAATTTACCTGAATCTTTTTCTCCGGAATCCTCACCCTTTTCCCAAAAACCACCCTTGACTTCAAAGGATATTTTCTCCAAATCGGTCTTCTTGAATTTCTCGTCAACGGAATAATAGTGGGTTTTAGTGGATTCCTCTTCCAGTATGTTAATTTGTTCCTTTTCAGAAATTGTAACCGGGCTAACAATAATTGAAGCAGTCAAGGGCACCGCTACAAAAAATTTCGCAAAATTGCGTTTACCCATTAGGTTAATCTAAAAATCTACCCTCCAAAAATCATTGCAGACTGGCAAAATACCAATCTGCAATAACCCCAGACT
>CAIUEV010000055.1 GCA_903898335.1 uncultured bacterium
ACCGTCATCACCAGAAAAAAATAGGCCTGCACGGCCATCGCCTCCGCCCAAGCATCTTGTTTGAATGACAACAAAAAAGGGCAACTGGCCAAGTAAAGCAATGCTCCGCCGGCCACTACCCGACTATCCCAACCGTAGAAAAGAAATAATAAAAAAATCAACCAATTGGCGCCGGCCACCAAACCGAATTGCCAGCCGAAAATTCCGGCGATTAAAAGCGCCCAAACGGCCCCCCCGCCCCTCTTTTCCAAATCCCGAAAAGCTCGGTCAAAACCGGCATTGATTCCCAAAACGGAAAGTTGCCAAAGCCGACTAAACTCTTTTTGAGTTTCCACCACCGTCTCCCGTCCCCAATTTTTGATTCGTTGCCACATATTCTTGCAGTAAAAAGCTGTCCTTCCGTTCTAGAACGGCTTTATCAAACAAGCAAGAAAAATCAAAAACTTCCTACACTCTCACAATCTGCGCTTTTTTCATAAATTCCTTCACCAGCGGATCGACCAAGACATCGCCGTGGCGGATTTCTTTTTTCAAATAAAGAGTTTCCATTCTGCGACAGCGACTCAAAGCCACATAAGTCTGTCCGTGGGCAAAAGCGCCACCACCCATATCCACAATGACCGAATCGTAAGTTTGACCCTGCGATTTGTGAATCGTCACCGCCCAAGCGAGCCGGAGCGGATACTGAATAAAAGTACCGACCACTTCCTCCTCGATTTTTCGCTCCTTGCGATTGTAATAATATTTTATTTTGTGCCATTTTTCCTTGGCCACAACGTGGGAAACGCCATCCACTTCAACCTCGATCACCTCATCGGTCAAAGAACTGACAATGCCCAAATTGCCATTCATCCAGCGCCTTTCTCGGTCGTTTTTCACGAACATCACCTGCGCCCCCTCTTTTAACTCCAGCCGTTCCTCCGTGGGAAATTCCGACTTTGAAATTTTGCCGTCCACTTCCGCTCGATAAACAAACATTTTTCCCTTCAGCCGGTCCAAACGCATCCCATTAATCCGCCCGACAATGGCATTTGTTGTCGCCAAAGTCAAAACGCCATCTTGCGGAAGCCGATCGATTGCCCGGCCGTTTAATTTTTGAAGAAGCGCCTCACTCACCTCACCCTGTCTGATTTTTTCCAAGTTTTCTTTAAATTCCGCATCGTTTTGCCTCAGCACCTCCGTCAATTCATAAATCTCCACTCCCGTTTTTCCCCACACCGAAGCGTTAAAAAAATACTGGCCGCCGTAGTTGTGCGCAAAATATCTGTGCAATTCAGCATCGTTCACCACCGGCGCCAGCTGAAAAGGATCGCCGAACATAATAATCTGCGCCCCGCCAAAAGGCAACTGATTCCCGCGCGCCTCCCTCAATCGGTAATCGATAGCGTCCATCAAATCCGCTCGCACCATGGAAATCTCATCAATCACCACCGCCTCAACTTTTCGAAGAAGCGCAATCGCCTTTTTGCTCAAAGGATCTTTTTGAAGCTTCTCCTCCGAAAGAAATTCCGGCGGAAACAGAAACAAGGAATGAATTGTCTGGCCGTCAATGCTCAAAGCGGCCACCCCCGTCGGAGCCACAACCACCATTTTTTTACTTGAGCTAATCTTGAGATACTGCAACAGATATGACTTTCCCGTTCCCGCTCGGCCGGTCACAAAAATATGGCTCTTTTTGTTTTCAATCAGTTCAAAAAGTTTTTTCTGCTCTCTGTTCAAAGTAAAATTGTCCGCCCATTCTTTGGTTTTTTCCATCAATTTATATTTATATTGGAATTTAAGAATTACTCACTTCCTCCATCCAATCACGAAACTTCCCCCATCGCAATTTCCAATCTGTTTTTTTACA
>CAIUEV010000056.1 GCA_903898335.1 uncultured bacterium
ACATAAACCCCTGAAAATTATAAGTAGCGGCTTTTATGATCTGAAAGCCGAGCAGCAGAAAAATCAAGACGCCTAAAAAAATTAATTTCTGTTTTTTCAATTTTTGAAAACACCGCTTCATTTAATAATTTTATGTGTATTAGTATAATATATTTAATTTTCACCGGAAGGTGCCGTCAGCTCATCCATGTTTATTTTAGATATTTCTTTGCTTGAAGGATTTCTCGGCGCCGTCGTCAGAGCGGTTAACTCCGGATTTGGTTTAAAATCGGGACTGTTCTCGGGAGCGGTCGCCAATTCTAAAAGAGTTTTTTTTGCTTGCTCTTTATCTATATTTTCTCCCCCTTCTTCCTTATTGGCAACCGCAGCCGATTCTCTCTCCAAAGCGGTTCTTTTTCTTATGACAAAAAACATTCCGACAAAAACTATTGCCAGCAAAAAAACCGTGAACAAAGTCAGCCAAAAACCTCTTCTAGATTCAATCTGATCAGAGAATTTAATCTCCTCTTCAACCATGTGTTTTTTATTTTATGCGTTTATTCCTAAGCTCGCCAGACCTTTCTAAAACTTTATTTTATTGGCCCATTCTCCAATCACCGGAAGTTCTTTTTTCACTCCGTTAGCAACATTAATCAGCCCCATTATAGTCAGCACCAATCCAAAAATAGAAACTGCCGGCCAGACCAAGCCGTGTCCGATAACGGGGACAATTCCGGCAACATAGGAGGCGATAAACCAAACGACAAACAAAACGGTTCCCTGCTTAGCGTGAAACTGAGCAAATTCACTGTCCTTTTTGGCCAAAAGCGGAACCAAAGCCAACACACCCAAATAACTCAAAAAAGTAATCGCCTTGTTTTCTTCAACGTCTTTAGCGCTAAAGCCGTTAGAGCTTTTTTTCTCCTCTTTAGTTTCTTCTTTTTTTTCGACTTCAGCTTTTTTTTCGTTTTTTGCCATTGATTTTTGATTATTAAATTATTTTTAATTTATTAAAATTCAACTTTGACGTTTTCTCTTTCCTTGGATTCAGCCACTTCAAAAAAATCAAATTTTTTGAATCCCAAGTAAGAAGAAATCATATTGTTGGGGAAAGACTCGATTTTTATGTTAAAGTCTCTCACATTCCCATTGTAATATCGACGCGAATTTTGAATCGCCTCCTCCAATTGACTAAGTTGATTTTGAAGATCGATGAAATTTTGATTGGCTTTGAGGTCGGGGTAATTTTCCGCCACCGCAAAAAGACTTTTAAGAGTTTCGGTTAGCATATTTTCGGCCGCCGCCTTTTCAGCCGGAGTTTTCGATTGCATAGCTTCGCTTCTTGATTTGGTCACCTGTTCAAAAGTGGAGGACTCGTGTTTGGCATACCCCTTTACGGTAGAAACCAAGTTGGGCACCAAATCATATCTTCTTTTGAGCTGAACATCTATATCCGACCAAGCCTCTTCCGTTTTGTTCTTGAGTCTAATCAAAGAATTATAGAGGCCGACAAGAAACACTATCATTAAAACGCCAACGCCGATTAAAATCAGAGGGGTTGAAATCATTTTTGTAATTAATTTTTATTCAATTTAAATTTAATTTATCCTTTTTAATAATCTAGTTTTAGGCTTGTTTTTTGTCAAATTAATTTTTCAACTTACCAATGCAGGTTCCCGTCAGGAATATTCGAAATCAACAGTGCAAAAGAAAGATTCGCTCCGACATTATTTTAATAGGGGTAATCTCTTTTTTAATTGTTTGCGGTCTAGTCATTATTGCCTCCGCCGGGATAGCCCGATCGATGTTGATCTATGAAGAGCCTTACTATTTTTTTACTCATCAATTAATGTACGGATTCTTACCCGGAATAGTTGTTTGGTTTGGTTTTCAAGGGATAGACTATCACCGATGGAAGAAACTGTCTTTTCCTCTGATCCTACTTGCTATTTTTTTACTTGCCATAGTGCTCTTTCCCGGAATCGGCATCAGTCTGAAGGGAGCTCAGCGGTGGATTAATTTGGGAGGAATGTCTTTCCAGCCCACCGAACTTTGCAAGTTGGCTTTGATAATTTATCTCTCCGCCTGGCTTTCTTCTCACCAAGGCAACAATGAATCTTTGAAAGGGTTTTTGGGATTCATTTTCATTTTAGGAGTAATAGGTTTTTTGATAATGCTTCAACCCGATATGGGAACAATGGGAATTACCGCTATAATCGCTTGCTCAATTTATTTTTTAAGTGGTGCCAGAATATTTTATTTTTTTGTACTGGGAGTTTTGGGATCAATCGCTCTTTGGATTCTTATCCTTATCGCTCCCTATAGAATGGAAAGAATAACCGTCTTCCTCAATCCGTCCACGGGAACTCAAGATCAGAGCTATCAAATCAATCAGGCTTTGATCGCCATCGGTTCCGGTGGAGTAACCGGTCTCGGATTGGGTCACGGCCGTCAGAAATTTCACTATCTCCCCGAACCGGTTGGAGACTCGATTTTTGCTATTGTCGGAGAAGAAACCGGCCTCATAGGAGCCTCCTTCCTAGTGATTCTGTTTTTTATCTTGGCCTGGAGAGGTTTCGTTATTTCCTCAAAAGCTCCTGATTGTTTTGGCCGACTTCTGGCCGTTGGAATAACTACTTGGTTTGTTTTTCAGGCCTTAATCAACATTTCCGCCATATCGGGCATTATCCCTTTAACGGGAATTCCGCTGCCTTTCATCAGCTACGGCGGATCGGCGCTTATTTTCGCCATGGCCGGTACCGGCATTTTAGTCAATATCTCCAAACAGTTGGTGGAGAAAAAAAGATAATTTTATTTTTATTTAGCATCTTCAAATATTGATTTAGAGATGCTCAGCCATTCTGATTCCTCAATCTGTTCCGCCCTTAAATTTTCGTCCAGACCTTGCTCTTGCCAAAATTTCTCCAATGAAAATTTATATTCCGGAAAGTTTTTTCTTAAATTATTTATCAACTTCTTTCTCTTCTCAGAAAAGCCGGCTTGGACAAGACGGCGCAGTTGCTTTATCTGAATCCCTTTCGGGTATTCAAGTCCGGAGACAACCAGCAAAGCAGAGGAGACTTTCGGCTGAGGATAGAAAAAATGAGGAGGAAAAATTTTTTTTATTGCTGAATTTTGAGAGCATAGTCGAATTATAACGCCAAGAGAATTCTTCTTCTTATTGTTCGAAGAAATTTTCTCCGCCACTTCTTTTTGTAAAGTTAGAGCTACAATTTCAGGTAAAAATCCCCGCTCCACTATTCTTTCAAAAAAGGGGGAAGTTATCTGATAAGGCAAATTAGCAACCACCTTGTAATTACCGACTGAAAATCCGGCCTTTTCAACGAAAGACGGGAAATCAAGATCGAGAAAATCCGCATTTAGAATTATCAACCTCCCCTCACCGATTTCTTTTTTGAATTTTGAATTCAATATGAGAAAAAGTTCTTTGTCTTTTTCCACCGCAAGAACCTTGGACCCTCTATCAAGCAATCTTTCGGTCAACAGACCCGTACCCGGACCAACTTCGAGAATCTTGTCCCCTTCTCGAACATCTGCCGCATCGACAACCGATTTGAGGGCTTCGTCGGAGACCAAAAAATTCTGACCAAAAGATTTTTTCGGTTTTATGCCAAAATTAGCAATATCTTCATTAAGATCTTTTTTACTTGATTGCACTTATGTTTTTCAAGATTTAGACTATCGTACTTTTCCCTCAATAATATCTTTGATTTTTTGAGCCGCCTCGGAGCTTAAATCTTTTCGGTTATCAACAACAAAGTCTACTTCATCATGCCAAGATTTATTCAGAGAATTGAGCACCGAAGCTTTCATTCCGATAGCGGCGGAGACCATATGTCCTTTATTCTCAAAGCGCTCATATAAATCTTCAATGCCGATTCCGTTCAGCAGGATTATTCTGGCTTCCGGAAAGTCGTTTCGCACATTTTCCAAAAGGCTTAAATCCACTTCCCAAACTACAGGTTTTCCTGATTGAAGCGCCAATTTTATTTCATCATGAGTAACCCCAAAGAAAGCGCTCTTTTTCTGAACCGAGACTTCCAAAGCATCGCTTTCGGCCAACTTTCTGTACTCATCCCAATTAATTCTCTGTAGACCGGGTCCTTCTTCTATTGAAGTCGAAACATATCGTACCCAATAGAAATCCATTATTTTAGACAATTCATTGACAACAGTAGTTTTCCCCGAACCCTCCGCTCCGGTCACAATAAACATCGCCATTTTAGTTACGTTAAATCAGTTAGTTCGTTCTTGAAAATATTGAACGTTGGAAACCCTCTCCCTATCTTTAAGTTCGGCAATTTTACCTTTATTCCACATTGATGTTTTAGAAAAATAGCCGGTCACTCGGGTAATGGCGTAGATATTCTCCGATCCGCAGCAGGGGCAATCGGTGGCCAAATCAATTTTATTGTTTTTCTTTTCGTCTTTCATAATTTTTGTTTAATTTATTATTTTTAATTTTAGTTGTTTTTTTTGAAAGGAAAAGAAAAGTCGACCATAGAGGAAAGCCAGGCCAAATAGAGCCAAGCAAATGCCAGCAGATTGGACGCATTGAACATATTAACGATGATAAAGGCCGCCAAACCGCTCAGAATTAAAGCGGCGGAAGTGTCTTTTTTGTCGAAAATTATTTTAAACGCCTTTACGGTCAGACAAAAAATAAATCCGATCAGAGAGACTAGAGATAATAAACCCCAGCCCGACCACCATTCCAAGAAAAGATTATTGGCATTGTGTTCGTAATCGGTCATAATTTGATTAATCCCCGGACCGCTACCCAAAAAGAAATGCTTTTTGATTATTTCCGTATTTTTCACCGCTTTTTCCTCTCGGCTGGAAACATTTTCGTCTTCAATATACTCCTCGATTATTTTGTACCCCCTGCTTAAATAGACTTCTTTCTCCTCAAGATTGATTTTGAATTTTTCACCGTTCGCTTCGTTAAAGGCCAAAGTTATAATATGCTCCTTGAAAAAAATGCTGCGAAATCTGTCCGCCAAATTAAAACGACTTAATCCGAAGATCGAAATAGCCGAGTAAGCCACCGCTATGAGTAATAAAAACTTAACGATGGAGAGAGAACCTTTTTTCAAAGCCTTCAACAAATTATCTTTTTTCCAGCCCCACAATTTCAGAAAATCCGCTCCCGTCATCACTAAAAAGCCGCCGATTAAAGCAAGCCAGCCGGAGCGCGCCACTGTCAAAAGAATTCCGGTAAAGATCAATATGTTAAAGAAGAGTAAATTAAATCGGTTTCCAAAAAAAGAGAAATTTTTGCCTAAAGTCTTTTTAAAAATCAACAGATTCAGAAAAG
>CAIUEV010000057.1 GCA_903898335.1 uncultured bacterium
GCTCGTTTTTACGGGCGTTTTTTTGTCACAAAATTCCCGAAAGCCATAAATTAAATTTTTCCACCTGAATAATTTTTTTTGAATTGACTAAAAACGGTTTTACATCCCGTGCCAATGTTTTCAGCTCCTGGTCGGAAAAAAGTTTTTTCATTTTGGCAATCAAATCTTTTTTATCGGCAATATGCAATGTTCGGTTTAGATATGTATAGTCCGGCTCCGTAAAAGAGAAAAGGTAAACAACATCATAAATATCGCGCCCCTTGCTTCTTTGACGATTAAATAGCGCATCGATTTTCTGGGATAATATCAACTTTGACGGATAGATGCGAATCTCCGAAAAAATATCCGCTTTGGTGATGATTCGAGTTTCTATCTCACCAAGCTTTTTTGTCTGAAAGCTGTCCAGTCTGATCATTATTTTTTCATCTTTGAGCGGAGACATTTTGTTACCAAACAATATGTGCGGAAATTTTAAATAGCAATGATAGACATTTTGAAAAGTATTACGAAATTCAACTTCAAGCCCGTCTTTCTCCAATTCTTTTTTTATGTGTAAAGTCAGCTTCTCAAAATCATTTCTGCTCAACTTAATATTGTCCAAATCTAAATCTTCCGAAAATCGATCGTTGCCGTAAGCTATTCTGATAGCGGTTCCGCCCATAAAAACCAAATCGCCACCATACTTGGACGAAAAAATAATATCCAAAATTTTATACTGTAAATACTCCTTCAATATTAATTGAGGTAACTCTTTTTCTTTGTCGGAATAGTATTTTCTAATCTCATTAAACGATAGCATTCAAATAATTCAAAAAATTATTCAGACGTTTTTTAGTTTGAGGCGCTTCCACTAGAGCAATAAATTTTTTCAGCTTATTTGGATTTATTTTCTCCATATTTAAACGCAAGGATTCAAAGTCTTGAGTGTTGCGCAAATCTTTTCGAAAATAAATTAGATCAAAAAGAGCTTTCTCTTTTTCAGCTACACGAACATAACGATTATCTTGTATTCGACTTTCCAATAAAATAAAACCGCAGAACAGCTTGGGAGCGATTTTATGATAGTAGAAATTACCGAGATCGTTTACAATCTCTTCGCTCCTGTTATTTGACACCGAGGTGAAAGAAGGCGTAATTTCCGGAATTATTTGATGGAACGACAAAGCAAATTCCAAAGATAAGTAAGAGTTGTTTAACTCATTTGCCATCAGCAATGGGTCGACTTTTGTGTCCGAGAGAATATAAATTCCCTTTTTAACTGAAGAAATCAATCCTCTTTTCTTCCAAATCAAGAGCTGAGATTGATTGATACTACCAAAAGCATTCCGCATATCTTGCGAAGTGATTGTGTTGAAATCGGCAAATTTTTGTTGGAAATCTAGAAATCTCATAACAGAAAATGATATTTTTTTATAATAATCTGTATTGAGCTTATTATAATAAACTCTTACAGTTTGTCAATATTTTCTTATAAGCTAAAACTGCGGAATCCACTACAATCTTGATTTCAGAAAGCAGATCGCTTAAACACTTTTTTTACGGGCGTTTTTTAATGCCAATAGATTTATTTTGTCCTTCATCCAAACAAAATCTATAGATAATTTAAGTTTTTTTGATTGACGCGGGAAAAACGGCAACAAAATCCCCGATTTTTCTGAAAAAGCCGGTGCTTTTGTTATTTCTTTCCGTAAAAAAGAGAATCAAAAAACAGAAAAAGACCTAGAAAAAGACCTAGAAAAAGACCTAGAAAAATTAAGTATTTCTCATAATCAGAGAAAAATACTTTTAGAAATTAATAAAAATCGAAATATAACCCAAAAAGAAATCGGCCTAAAGATTGGTATCAACGAAAAAAATATCAGAAATAATATTATCAAACTGAAACAAAAAGGCCTTATTAAGCGTATCGGTCCGGA
>CAIUEV010000058.1 GCA_903898335.1 uncultured bacterium
ATCTGATGACGATGATCGGAGTAATCGGCTTCTTTGCGGAAGGTTGTCACTTCAACTATTTGTTCCGTTTTCTCACCCGATTTTATTTTTACACCAACGGTGCCGAAATTATTCTCGTAAAAACTATCTTGAAAAAGTTTCAGCAATTCCTCCGGCTTAGCGCTGGTCGTTAAATCCCAATCCTTGATTTCTCTTTGCAGCAAAAAATCCCGTAGCCCACCTCCAACCAAAAAGGCATTAAAGCCGGATTCAACCAGCTTTTGACCGACCGCCAAAACTTTAGTCGGAATATTTATTTTTTTGACTGCATTAGTGCTTTCTTTTTTCCTTATTTCCACGGTCTAAAATTAAAGACAAACAATTCTGAGAGCAGTATACTTTAAAACAATAAATAAAAAAAGCCATTTTTTGCTTTTTAGGAAAAAGACCCTTAGAATTAACTCAAAATTAAAAATAATTCGGCAAAGCGGAAAACAAAAATGAGAAGAAGCAACATTAAAGTTGGTCTGGACATCGGATCAAGCCATATAAGGGTAATAGTTGCCTCCGCCGAAGAAAACGGCTGGAGGGTTTTAGGCAGTTCAAAAGTTCCTTGTCACGGTTTGCGCAAGGGAGTGGTTGTTGATATTGAGGAAACTACCAAAGCAATGGTTAAGGCGGCCAGCATCGCGGAAGGGATTTCGGGAGTGCCGATTGAACGTGCCTTAGTTAACATTGACGGAGCGCATCTTGCCGTAAAGGTGGCCAAAAGTATGGTAGCGGTCAGTCGAGCCAATGGAGAAATCAGCCAAGAGGACGTTGATAGGGTTTTGGCCAATGCGGAGTCGACCGTTTCTCCGGAAAATGCGCCCAATAGGGAGATATTGCATGTTATTCCCAGATTTTTCAGTATTGATAATCAATCGGAGATTCGTGATCCGGTTGGAATGAACGGAAGTCGTTTGGATGCGGACACTCTAATTGTTACCGGTTCAACTCCGTTCATCAAAAACTTGAGTAAATGTATCAACCAAGCCGGTATTTCAATCTCCGGAATGGTGGCCGCTCCGCTGGCCGCCGCCGAGTCAACACTCAATCGACGACAAAAAGAATTGGGAGTGGCTTTGGTGGACATCGGAGTCGGAACAACTGGAATTTCGGTTTTTGAGGAGGATCAACTTGTGTTTATGTCTGTTTTGCCGATTGGTGCCGGTCATATTACCAACGATATCGCTATCGGACTGAAAACTTCAATTGATGTGGCGGAAAAGGTTAAGATTGAGTACGGATCGGCTTCACCGGCAGACGTCTCGAGCAGAAAAGAGATAAACCTTTCCAAAATAAGCAAGAATGAAGAGGGAATAATCAAAGCTAAAGAAATTGCGGAAATCGTCGAAGCGAGAATGGAGGAAATTTTTGGTCTGGTTAACAAAGAGTTGCGCCGAATAAAAAGAGACGGCATGCTGCCAGCAGGAATCGTGTTAACGGGCGGTGGTGCCAAATTGCCTTCCGTTGCCGATTTAGCCAAAAAAGTCCTTAAATTGCCGGCTCAAGTCGGGTTTGTAGTGAAATTGGGAGGAATTAGCGAAGCTTTGGAGGATCCCAGTTATGCAACGGCTGTCGGTTTGATTCTTTGGGAGAATGACGAAAACAGGGAAAGCGGCGGAGTTATAGCGGGAAGCGCCACGGCTAAAGTTGCTTACGATAAAATACTTAATGTTTTGGGCGATTCAGGCAAGAAATCGATTGAATGGCTGAAGACATTTTTGCCTTAATAAATCATATGTCAAAGGAAATAGTTACGTTCAGAGACAGTAATGCGGCTGTTTTATTTAAAAAAACGGAAAAGGTCGAAAAATTCGATCGGTCTTTAGCGATTTTGGCTGATAAAATGGGTGAAATTATGGAAAAAGCCGATGGTTTGGGTCTGGCCGCTCCTCAAGTCAATTCAAAATTGGCTGTTTGTTTGGTCAAAAATGGAAAAAAAATCGTGGTTTTTTGTAACCCGAAAATTTTAGATTATTCATCGGAAAAAGACATCATGGAGGAAGGCTGTCTTTCTTTTCCTGACATTTTTCTTCAGGTGCCTCGTGCTCGCAGCATATCTATTGAATATAAAGATTTAAAAGGCAAAAAAAAGAAAATAGAGGCCGAAGGAATTTTTGCCCGAGCCATCCAGCACGAAGTAGATCATCTTTCGGGGATAGTTTTCACTAATAGAGCGGGAAATAAGTTGATTTTTTGACTTTTTAGTTATTTTCGACTAAAAATAGGGGAGTTTATTCTCAACTCGCATGCGTTCAATTAATCAAATCCCTCGGTGGTTTTAAAGAGAATTGCCGAATGAACGCAGAGGTTTAATTAATAAGGGAAAATTACAATGCAAGAAGAAATCAAACAATCAAATGGCGAAGCTGCTGTTTCAAGCGCTGTTGTCGAGGTAAAGAAAGACGAAAAAGCTCCAAGGAGTCGAGTTATGCCTTTGCCGGAGAAAAGAGAGCCGGAGCTGGAAGAAATGCTCAAGGCCGGTGTTCACTTTGGTCATCAAAAGGGACGATGGGATCCCAAAATGAAAAGCTTTATCTACGGAGAAAGAGGCGGAGTGCATATTATTGATCTGCAAAAATCATTGGAGAAACTAAAATTGGCTTTAGATGAAGTCAAAAAAGTTGTTTCGATGGGAGGAAAAATTATTTTTGTCGGAACCAAGAAACAAGCCAGAGGAGTCATTCAGGAAGCGGCTGCCTTGACCGGAATGCCGTATGTAACGGAACGTTGGTTGGGCGGAACCTTTACCAACTTTGCTACCATTTCCAAGAGAATTCAAAAACTTTCAGAGCTTGAAGAGCAAGAAAAAGAACAGAAACTTGGTCATTACACCAAAAAAGAGAGAATCCATTTCCGAAAAGAGATTGAAGACTTCAATAAAAACATGGGTGGCATTAAAAAAATGGATAAAATACCGGAACTGATGTTTGTGGTTGGAGCCAAGGAGGAAAAAAATGCCATCAAAGAAGCGCAGGCGATGGGGGTTAGACTTATCGCTTTGGTTGACACTAACGTTGATCCGGAGGGAATCAGCTTTCCAATTCCGGCTAACGATGACGCGATCGGTTCAATAACCTTAATTACTCGATATCTGACGCGAGAAATTATGGAAAATAAAAAATAATTTTGATTCTAAGCAATTAAATTAAAAAAAATGACTATCACTTTAGAGCAAATAAAGGAACTTCGAGAAAAAACCGCCGTCAGCATTGCCAAGTGCAAAGAGGCCTTGGAAGAAACTAACGGAGATCTTGAAAAAGCAATTATTGTTCTCCGTAAAAAAGGTTTGGAAACGGCCAATCGAAAATTAGAGAGAGAAACCAAAGAAGGCATTATCGCTTATTATGTCCATACGAACAAAAAAGTCGGAGCAATGGTTGAGCTTTATTGCGAAACCGATTTTGTGGCCAAGAATCCTGATTTTGAAGCTTTGGGGCGTGATTTGGCGATGCAAGTAGTCGCCTCTTCGCCACGAGCCGTTCGTCCGGAAGAAATCGACGAAAGTGAAATTGAACAGGAAAAAAATATTTATTTTGAACAATTGCAAAAATCCGGCAAGCCGGCCGACATCATCGAGAAAGCCATGGTCGGAAAAGTTACCAAATTCAAGGAAGAGAATGCGCTTTTGACTCAAGCTTTTGTTAAAGATCCTTCTCGCAAAGTGGGAGATTTAATTAATGATGCCGTCGGAAAGCTGGGTGAAAATATTCAGGTGGGTCGTTTTGTTCGTTATCAGATTTAGCTTATTTTATTCGCTAAAATTTTCAAATGGCCGAAACAAAAAAAATTTTGATGTTGGAAGACGATGAGATGATTTCCGACATCTACAAAAGAAAGTTAGAAAAAGAGGGGTTTGCGATGGAAGTCGTCTCGGATGGGGAAAAAGTGGCGGATAAAATCAAAACGGAGCAGCCGGATTTGGTTCTGCTCGATTTGATGATCAACGTCGGCGGGATAGAGATTCTGAAGCGTCTAGCCGGCCAAAAAGGAAAAACTAAAGTTTTGATTTTCAGTAACGATCAGGATCCGGAAAAGGAGCAGGAAGCTTTTCAGTTGGGAGCGGACGGTTTTTTGATCAAAGCCGATTATACACCTCAAAAATTAGTGAGTGTTATTCAGCAGCTGTTAGCTTAACTAAAATAAAATCGTTTTATGAAAACAAAAAAGCGAGTGCTTATTATTGACGACGATCAAGATTTATTGGAGATCTACGGTTTTAAATTTGAAACTGAGGGCTGTGAGGTGGAGAAGGCGGAGAACGGAGCTTGGGGATTGAAAAGAATTAAAGATGGCAATTTTGACGTTGTTCTGCTTGATGTCTCTATGCCGGCCATGAACGGTTTGGAGATGTTGAAAGAGATTGCTGAAGCGAAAAAACAGAAAGGATTACCGAAGGTTTTAGTGCTTTCCAATACGGCTTTGGATGAAGAAGTCAAGGAGATGAAAAAAGTCGGAGCGGATGAATGTTTTATCAAAGTGAAGATCACGCCGAAGGAAATTTATCAAAAAGCGATGTCTCTTTTGGGTGTCTCAGCGTAGTACATTGTTAATAATTGGCCATTTTCTTTTTTTTAGATTAGAAATTAATTTAACGGGTGATTAGCTCAGTTGGTTAGAGCGTCTGCTCGACACGCAGGAGGCCATAGGTTCGAGTCCTATATCACCCACCAATACAATGTTTATTCCGGGCCTGTAACTCAGTGGTCAGAGTGGCCGGCTCATAACCGGTAAGTCGTTGGTTCAAATCCAACCAGGCCCACAGAAGCAGTGACGGGAGTGGTCCCGCCCATGGCGGGATAAGTCGTTGGTTCAAATCCAACCAGGCCCACAGAAGCAG
>CAIUEV010000059.1 GCA_903898335.1 uncultured bacterium
CGAGGAGGAGGAATCAAACTTTGACTTCTTGGCCAAAAAATCCAGTAAAGAAGTTGAGGGCTACGAAGAAGGACTCAAACATGGAAAAAAAATCTTTTTCCCACTGCTTTTAATAGTGGCTCTACTATCCGACATTACCGATTCGATACCAATTCTGGGTTTTCTTATAAAAATATTCGCCCTTTTGATTATTTGGTATAATTTTGGTATAGTGGGAAAAGCTCCAAGCTATCTCGAGGAAAAACATAAAATTGAAATTAGCTGGAAAATAAGAATGATTTTGAGGTTACTGGGTTTTGTAGATATCATACCGATAATCAACCTACTCCCCTTAACCACCGTCTCCGTTTTATTTGTTTGGTTTAAGAATACAAAAGATATAAACAAAAAAACATCCGAGTTAAAAAACGAGGACGAGAAAAGAAAAAACCTTTTTCGTCAAAAAAACAAAGAACAAGATGAATAAAAAAGACAGATCAAATCAAAAAGTAGTCATCTCCGGTGGAATCAAGCAAAAAGTTTTTTTGTTTGTTTTGTTTTTTGCTTTTGCTATTTTGATACCGGTATCTATAAGTTCCGATTTGTCATCGGCCGGAATTAGCCATGCCAATGCCGGATTTCTAGACTTTCTCTCTCAATCGAGCGATTTAATGTCAGGCCAGTTCGACGGGGTTCCCGAGATGGCCAACGAGACTTACAGCGATGGACCCGGATTTTTTAAAGGATTGATTTTCAAATTGGCCGAGCTGGTTATACGTTCGCTTATTTTTGTCGTTTACGCTTTCCTTTGGTTAATTTATTCTATTTTCTACTCTCTTGTGCAAGCTTCTGAATGGATCTTAGCCATAATTTTTGACCCGGCTTTCGTTAAAAGCATGGGCGGATTCACTCAAGTGGAGTTTGTAAAAAAAACAGCTTCTTTAGTTTCGAATATCTGCAATATCGCATATCTATTTGTTCTTCTTTATATTGCCATACTTGCTATGCTTGGTCGGGCTGACACCGGCCGATGGCTGAAAAAATTAGTTATCGCCGCGCTCCTGACAAACTTTTCTTTGGTGATTGCCGGAGCCGTTATCGATGCTTCTCAAATCTTGATGTACTCTTTTCCGGTCGGAAAATCAACCGACTTTACCGATTCGGAAAATAACACTCAAAGCCAAACGAGTTTTGATATTGGGACAAACATAATGAATAATTTGCAAAAAAATATTTTAGGCGTTGGGAGTGGAGAAGAAAAAAACAATGGTAACTTTATCACCGATCAACTCAAGAGCTTGCCCAATGCCCTTCCTTCCGAAGATTCAAGCAGTTTCTGGACTGTTGCCGGAGCAATTTTTCTTTTTAAAATATCCCTCGGAGAAGCTTTGTCTAAGGTGCTCCATCTGACCGAACTGATTGTCTTTTGCGTTGCGATGATGATAACTTTGGTGACTATAACCTCCATCTTGGTTGTCCGCATTGTGGCTCTCTGGTTGATTTTGATAATATCACCGGCAGCCTTTTTACTGTATTCTTTTCCTCCGACAGAAAGATACTTCAGCTTATGGTTTGACAGCTTGGTAAAGTACGCCTTTACCGGTCCGATTTTAATATTTTTTCTCTTTGTCGCTGAAAAAATAAGTCAGTTCATGTCTTCATCCGGCAATGGAAATAGGTTGGTCGATTATTTAAAATCCAGACCCAAACCAACCGATACATCTTCTCTAAAGGATGATTTTGTCGTCTTCATAGCCAATAATTTTTTGGTTGTCTTTCAATTCATAGTTATTATTATAACTATCTGGGCGGGCATCATAATCGCTAACAAATTTGGAATTAAGGGCTCGGCCAGTGCGGATCAGTTGATTAATCGAACGAGAAAATGGAGCAAGAAAGCGTTAATGGCAGTTGGCGGAGGAGTTGTCGCATCAAAGATGGCAACATGGAGCGGGTTTGATTTGGCAAATAAATTGCGAGGAAATAAACTAGCTCAGATTAATGCATCCCTCGGAGAAAATCAAGCTCAATTGGCGGGAATGGATCCGGAATCCGCTGAATACAAAGATCTTTCCGAGAAAGTTGAAAATCAAAAAACCACAAAAGAAACGTTGGAAAGCAAAATGAAAAAATCGGCCGAACGAAAAAACAGAGTAATGAAAGCTTTTGCTTTGACTTCCCCGAGCTTACTGAAGAAAAGATTCAGTAAGTATATGGAAGATAGAAATAAAAAATATCATAGCGATGTTGACACCAATTTGAGCGATTTCACCAACTACTGGCTGAATCGCGGTAAGAGCGTTAAGCTGCAAACGGCCAATGCGGAAAGGCAGGCACATGAACTGCAAAACGAAATTGACGAACAACTAAAAAAATTAGCCACTGCCAAAGACGATAAAGAAGCCGGAGATATAAAAGAAAAAATAAAACATTATGTCAACAGTCTTTTGAAACTTTCAGTAAAGGATGAAGAAAGAAGAAAAAGACTGCTGCCTCAAATAATGCA
>CAIUEV010000060.1 GCA_903898335.1 uncultured bacterium
AAAGAGATGTATACTTTCGAAACCAAAGGAGGAGACGAAGTGGCCTTGAGACCGGAAATTACGCCCAGTATTGTCAGGGCTTATCTTGAGGACGGCATGCAGAGCTGGCGCCATCCGGTTAAATTATACACCTTCGGCAGCATTTTCCGTTATGAAAGACCGCAAGAAGGTCGATATCGTCAGGCGCATCAAATTGACTTTGAGATGATCGGCGTCGAGTCCTCTATCGCGGAAGCTCAATTGATCCAAACGGCTTTTGCCATTCTCAGAAAGCTAGGTCTGGACAATACAATCGTTGAAATTAATTCTTTGGGCTGTCGTGACTGTCAGCGAGAATACCAAAAACAACTCAAGAGATATTTCAGTCGAGTCAAGCCGAAACTTTGCGAAGATTGCAAAAGGAGGGTGCAAAAAAATCCGATGAGAGTTTTCGATTGCAAAGAGGAGAAATGCCAAAAAGAATTGGCGGAAGCTCCTCTGATAATGGATAATTTGTGCAAGGCTTGCAACAAGCACTTCAAAGAAGTTCTCGAATATCTTGATTCGCTCAATATCCCCTATCGAATCAATGTCAAATTGGTCAGAGGCTTGGATTATTATACCCACACCGTTTTTGAAATTTGGAAGGAGGGCGACGAAATCAGTCGACAAAACGCTTTGGGCGGCGGTGGTCGTTACGATCACTTGGTTGAAGAGTTCGGAGGTAAATTCACTCCGGCTGTCGGCTTCGCCTTCGGCATGGATCGGTTGGTGGCCGAGATGGTTAAAAAGAAGAAAAAAAGAGCGGAAAGTCCTTTTGTTTTCTTGGCTCAATTGGGAGATAAATCCAGGCATCAAGCCTTGAAATTGTTTGAAGAGTTGTGGGATGCCGGTCTGTCGGTCAGAGAATCGTTCACCAAAACCAGTCTGCGCACTCAGCTGAAAATCGCCAAACAGGAGAAAATTCGCTGGGTTTTAGTGTTGGGCTACAAAGAAACGATCGATGAAAGTATTATTATTCGAGACCAAAAGTTGGGATTACAGCAGATATTGAGTCAGAAAGAATTGGTCGATTTCTTGAAAAAGCAGCGAAAAATCGAAGAAAAAGAGGCGAAGACACTGGAAAAGGTTCGTTAGTTTGGCATTCGATTTTTATTGGTGATAAAATAAATAAAAGTTTATAATTTTAGAGACGAGTTTGCGAAAAATAAAATAAAACAAAAAAAGAATGCTGGATATTATTATTCGTCGAGGAAAAGTGGTTGATGGTACGGGGAAAATACCGCCTCGACGCTTGGATGTTGGTATCAACGACGATACTATAATCAAAATCGGTAATCTGGAAGACGAAGTCGCCAAAAAAGAAATAGATGCTACCGGCAAAATTGTCGTACCGGGTTTTATCGACATAAACAGTCATTCCGACACCAAGTGGACGATTTTTCGGTATCCGAATCAGGAAAGCTTGCTTTATCAGGGAGTGACTTCGATTGTCGGCGGTAATTGCGGTTCTTCCTTGGCGCCGATTCTGGGAGAGGGCAGTATAAAGTCCTTGCGCAAATGGATATTCCTTGGCGACGTTCAGATAGATTGGGATCGTATGGGAGAGTATCTTGATTATTTGGCGGATAATAAACCGCCTCGTTTGAATTACATGACCCTGGTCGGCCATGCGACTTTGCGTAGAGGTATTTTGGGGGATGAAATC
Organism: uncultured bacterium; assembly: GCA_903898335.1. Taxonomy (GTDB): domain Bacteria; phylum Patescibacteriota; class Minisyncoccia; order CAIUEV01; family CAIUEV01; genus CAIUEV01. The sequence goes on from CAIUEV010000060.1 coordinate 1,688, forward strand.
AGATCGCTTAAAGAACAGGAATTGAAGCTGCTGATTGATCAAATAGATCGGTCGATGGAAGAGGGGGGCTTTGGGGTCTCGCTGGGATTGGCTTACGCTCACGCCCGTTCGACTTCCGAGGAGGAAATCCGGAAAATTGCCGAAAAAGTGGCGGAGAAGGAAGGATTGCTTTCGGTTCATCTTAAGGGAGAGGGAGCGACCATCTTGGCTTCGGTCAAGGAACTTTTGCGTGCCACTCAAAAAACCGGCGTCAATCTCGAAATTTCTCATCTGAAAGTGCTGGGCAAAAACTATTGGTCGGTTTTCGGTCGAGTTCTTGACCTGCTAACCAAAGCGAGACGTAAAGGATTGAATGTCAATTTCGATATCTATCCCTACTCTTTCAGCGGACCCGTTCTCTACACGCTCTTACCCGGTTCGGTTGTCGAAATGGGTCGAGAGGAACTGATAAAAAAACTCAAAGATCCCACAAGCAAGAAAAAAATTGTTCGAGAAATGAAAAAAGGTTCTTTGGACTATTCAAAAATAGTCGTGGCCTCTTCGCCGGTTTCAAAATTGTTGGTTCAAAGAAGTTTGGAAGAAATATCGGAAAAAAGAAAAATTTCTCCGGAAGAAGCCGTGCTCGACTTGATTATTGCCAGCGAAGATCAATGTAAAGTTCTGGCCAGCTTGATTAGCGAAAAAAACGTGGTTAAAGGCATGAAAGATTCTCTGTCGATGATCAGCTCCGGCGGTGCCGGCTACGGTTTATCTGAGGAAAGAAGCGGCAATCTGGTTCATGCCAGATCTTTTGGCACCTTCAGTCGTTTCTTGGGACATTATGTGAGAAAGAAAAAAATAATGACCTTAGCCAAGGCGATTCATAAATTGAGCGGTTTGCCGGCCGGCAAGTTGGGTCTTGACGACCGAGGCCTCATAAAAGAGGGCTACAAGGCGGATATAGCGATTTTGGATTGGGATAAAGTTGAAGACACGGCCACTATGGAGAGACCATACTCTCTGGCCAAAGGAACGGATGCGGTCATTGTTAACGGAGTGGTGACTTTTGAAAAGGGTAAAATCCTGAAAAAAATTAAAAGCGGTTCGATATTAAGAAAAAAATAAAATGGAAAAAAAGAACTCGAATTATTGGCTATTGGTCTTCTTCGTTTTTCT
>CAIUEV010000061.1 GCA_903898335.1 uncultured bacterium
GGAGGTTCGATCCCTCCCGTCGCTACTCGACTTTTTAGGTTTGTAAGTCAGGGCCGAAGTCCCTTTAATAATTTTTACTTAAAGTTACATGGAAGCAACGAAGAAAAAAAAGAGTTATGAACTAAATTGCCTTTTCGCTTTGAGCGATGGTCAAAAAATCCAATCTGTAGTTGATAAAATTTCCGATTGGGTTGAGAAAAACAGTGGAGAAATCATTTCTTTGGAAAAGAAAAACGAGGAGGGTAAAATCTCTAAAGGTATGTTCTGGGTTGAAAAAAGATATTTGGCTTACCCGATAAAAAGAAATAAAGCCGGTTTCTATTTATATGTTTTCTTTAGCGTTGATGCGGCCGGCATTAGAGAGCTTTCCAGAGCCCTCAAGTTGGAATCCAGCGTTATAAGATTCATGATTACCGACGTTAATGGCAATGAAAAAAAATTGACTCCCGGAGCGGAAGAGATTAGCCAGATTGCCGAGCTGGCTTCCAAAGATCCTATTCAAAAAAAGGAAAGCTCGGAAGAAGTTGGGTCGATCATTACCGGTCAAAAAGAAGTTTCGATCGAGCCGGAGGAGAAAGAAGTTATTGATTCCGTGACGGAAGAAACGGTTACTGAAAACAAAGAAGAGGAAGTTGCGATTGAAGAAGCTGTCGATGCCGATTTGACTCCCGAGGAAAACCGGGAAGAAATTGCTCCGGAGATTGAAGCAACGGAAGTTAAAGCCGAGACTGAAGCTGAAGCTGAGGTTGAGGTTGAAAAAGAACAAGAGGAGCAGCCGGAATCCGATTCTGCTGAAAGCGCCTCCGAAATTGAAGAAGAGGACGTTTCCGTTGAAGAAAAAGAAAAGAAAGATGTTAAAACGGAAGAGCCGGAAAAAGATGGATCAAAGAAGAAAGAATCAAAAAAGAAGAAAATCAGCTTAGATGATTTGGATAGAAGATTGGATGATATTTTGAATGAAGAGATTCTTTAATCGAGTCGCGGGCTAATTTTTTATTTTAAATAAAATGCCAATCTATCTCAACAAGGCTTTTGTTGTGGGAAGACTAACCAAAGATCCTGAGACAAAAAGTACTCCGAACGGACAAAGGGTGACTAATTTAAGTGTTGCGACTAACAGAGTTTTCAAGGATAAAGATGGGAACAAGCAGGAGCAGGCCGAATTTCATAATATTATTCTGTGGTCAAGATTGGCTGAAATTGCTTCTCAGTATTTGGTAAAAGGACAGGAAGTGCTAATTGAAGGAAGGCTTCAGACCAGGTCTTGGGACGGTAAGGACGGAGTCAAGAGATATCGTACGGAAATTATCGCGGAGTCGCTTCAACTCGGATCAAAATCCGGTGGAGGCAGCGGATCTTTTTCTAAAGAAGGTTCCTCTCCCAAACCAGAAGAAGAGGCTAAGAAAGACGAAGTGATTGAAGACGTTGAAGAAATAAAAATAGAAGACATTCCTTTCTAGTTCCCGATTTTATTTGATTTATTGGTATAATTGGTTTATAAATAAACCTGAACTAAGTTTTTAAGTTTTTGATTTTTTATCCATGTCACCAAAGCCAGGAAGTAAAAAAAAGAAGAGCAATAATCAGCCAGAAGAGCGTAAGAAATGCTATTTGTGCGAAAATAAGCTAGACGCTTTGGACTATAAAGACGTCGACACTTTAAAGAAATTTGTCACTCTTCAGGGAAAGATTAAACCTCCTCGAAAAACCGGTACTTGCTCAAGACATCAGCGTTTAGTTGCCAGAACCGTTAAAAGAGCGAGAACATTGGCTATATTGCCCGTAAAAAGAGGCTAGTTTTATTGGTTTCATCTTTAATTACTGGTGTAAAAAGTAAATATAAAAAAGTGCCGAAGGGAGAAAATTTCTTCTTAAAAAATAAATCAATTTTTTATGCGGCTTCGACCGTGACTTTTTCTGTGGCTCTGATTCTTATAGGATTACTTTTTTATGTAAAGTATAAAAAAAATAAGCTTGATGAAAACCAATTAAAAGAGGAGGTGGCCGTTTTAAAAGAAAAATTGGAAAGCCAGAACAAAGATGGTTACGGAGTGAATCTTGAGGGTAATGCCAATCTTGGTTTACAGCCGACGGACAGTCCAAACAATGTGCAGGTTCCTTTGAATGCTTCACCCATCAACATGGATTCCCCCGGTCAATCGATGGGGGCAAACGGTTCAATGAGTAATCCCGGCGGACTAATGCCCGGAAGCGGTGCGGCGGGTCAGCCAGGCGGTCAGCAACCGGCTCAGGCGCCGGCAGAGGCGAAACCTAAAGTAGAAGAAACCGATGTTCTGAAGCCGGATAAGTGGAAAACTTATGAAAATGATAAATATAAATATTCTTTTGACTATCCGCACGAATTTAATCTGGGAGAATGTTCATCCGATCCGAATCCGTGCAAACTGGGAAAAATAATTGAGACTGAAGGAGGTAACACAGTGGATCTTTCAAGCAGTTTTGAGAGTCAAACCTGGCCTAAGATTACCTTTACCCATTTGGAAAGCACAGAATACCAACTGCCGGAAGACAAAAAGTTAATAGACTGGGTGAAAGAAAAGTTTCCTTCAGTTGCATCGGAAATGCCTAAGACCTACAATATCAGCATAAAATCAAAAAGCGGGAATCCGAAGAAAGGGTTGAAGATAAAAATAAATGATGGAACGGCAGCTGCCACCGATTCTTCGGGGGAGAGCGAAAAATATCACTATGAAATCTATGTAGAGAAAGACGGGAAGATTTTCAAAATAAATCTTCAGGGGATTGATGGTCAGAAAGCTAAAGATTTTTACGATGATTGGCTGGACGAAGTGAGACTTTAGCAGTCTGAAAATTTTTTATCTCAAGCAAAAAACCGGTTTTGAAACCGGTTTTTTGCTTTATCTGAGAAAATATATTTTCTATTTGCGCTTGGGCTTACGTCGACGAACTATAAATTTGCTCGAGGCTTTCTTGGCTCTTCTGGTTTTAACTCCTTTAGCCAATTTTCCCCAAGGGGTTTTCGGCGCTTTCAAACCAATCGGTTGATTCCCTTCTCCTCCTCCATGCGGATGATCGACAGGATTCATTACTTTTCCTCTCACTTGCGGTCGTCGTCCCATCCAGCGTTTTCTGCCGGCCTTGCCTATGGTTATGGTATTGTGCTCGACATTACTCACTCTTCCGATGGTGGCAAAACAACTATCGGGAAACATCCTTATCTCGCTGGAAGGCATCTGAACCGTCGTGTAGCCATTCTCGTTAGCGGTGACTATACCGGCCGATCCGGCGGATCTGATTACCTGACCTCCCTTTCCGGGCATCATCTCGAGATTGAATATTTCAGTACCTACCGGAATATTTTTGAGCTCCGTTCGATTACCCTTATTGAGTTCCGCCTTTGAAGAGAAAAGAATCTCATCTCCTTCAGCGGCTCCTTGCCAGGCGATCACGTAGCGCTGCTCGCCGTCTTTAAAGGCCAATAGGGCGATAAACGATGTTCTGTTCGGATCTCTCTCAACGGAGATGACTTTGGCGGGAATATCTGTTTTAATGCATTTGAAATCAATAACTCTGAGTCGTCGTTTGTGTCCTCCTCCTCTGTGTCGAGTGGATATTTTTCCAGTCTTCATTCTACCGACATTTCGACTGTTTTTGACCAGCAACGACTTTTTTGGCTTTTTCTTCTTATCGAATCCGGACGCGACAAAAGACATGATTCGCGTACCGTTATTCTTTATCTTCTTTATCTTGATTGCCATGGAAATAAATTAAATTGATTGTATCTTGGAATTATTTAGCCTTATTCAAACTTTGTCCCTCCTTTAAAGTAACGATTGCTTTCTTCATCTTGCTGCCCTTAACTCCTTCTCCACCTCGACGGTTAACCTTCTTCGGTTTAACGGCGATAAGATTTATTTTTGCCGGGACTACGCCGTAAATTTCCTTGATAGCCTGTTTCAGCATAATTTTGTTAGCGTCTTGTCTAACTAAAAAAGTATACTTATTCAGTTTTTCTCCGGAAACCACTTTCTCTGTCATTAAGGGTCTCAAAATTATATCTTTGAGGGATTTATTCTGTTCCATTGGTCAAATTTAACTAAATATTTTTCAATCTATCGTTAATTTTCTCGAAAGATTTTTTATCGATCAAGATATTTTTAAAAAGATAGAAATCAAGTGAATTAAGATTCTCCACTAATTTAAAATTAGTCTTCGGAAAATTGCCTGAAGCTTTTTTCAAATTATCGCTGCCGGTCTCCCCGATAGTCAAAGTCTTTCCGCTGTTAATCTTTAAAGCGTCAACCAAAATCTTAAAAGACTTGGTTTTCGGTTCCAAACTCTCCCAACTTTCGACAACATAGACCTCTCCTCCATCTATTTTTTTCTTCAAGGAAGAAGCAAAAAAATTCTTAGTAGTATTGGAGTTGATTTTTTTAACAAAATTTCTGTTTCCGGTTGGACCAAAAGTTATTCCTCCTCCTCGCCAAATAGGACTTCGATTCGAACCGGCTCTGGCTCGACCCGTCCCCTTTTGCTTCCAAGGCTTCTTTCCTCCTCCGCTGACTTCCGCCTTGCTTTTAACCTTCGCTTTATCTACCCGGCTATTGTTTTTAAGAATAGTGATCACTTCGTGAGCGAGATTTTGATACCACTTGACGGCAGAAAGGCTTTCTGTCGGAGAGATAGAATCAACTTCTTTGCCTTCCAAATTATAAACTTTAATCTTTTCCATCTGAAACAGTTATCGTTTTAAGAAATATTAAATAGAAGAAATCTCAACAAAACTTCCCTTTCTTCCGGGAATTGCTCCGGTTAGAGCTATTAGAGATTTGCTTTCATCAACCCAAGCTACGCGGATATTTTTGACGGAAACTCTCTCGTCTCCCATTCGGCCGGCCATTTTCTTTCCTTTATTCACGTGTTCCGGGAAGGCACATCCGATTGAGCCTCCACTTCTAAGAACGTGTCTGTGTCCATGAGTTTTCGGACCGCCGGCAAAGTTGTGTCTTTTGACGACGCCCTGGAATCCCTTACCTTTGCTTTTAGCGGAAACCTTTACTTTCTCTCCTTCGTTGAATACTTGGACGGAAACAGGATTCTTGTCTTTATAGTCATCTGCCTTCAAATCGTTCAAATCAACTCGAAATTCTTTTATAAGGCTGAAATTTTTATTGAGTTTAAAAAACTTTTCGTCCATTTTTTCCTTCTCTTCGGTTTTTTTGGTTAAACTCAAAATCAAAGCCTCGTATTTATCTTTGGCCAATGTTTTTTTTCTAAGCACAAAAAGATTGCTGCAGTCAATCAAAGTGATTGCTTCAACTTTATTTTCCTTATCCCAAAACTGAGACATTCCGATTTTTCTACCCAAAAGAAATTTACTCATAGCTTTTAATTATATCGAGGGGACCATCCAATTGACCCTCTTTTTTCTTAGTTGTCAATAATATCGCGGGATATGAAAGAGACAAAAAATTACATCTTAATCTCGACGTCGACTCCTGCCGGCAAATCAAGATTGGTCAGAGATTCGATTGTTTTCGAGGTGAAATTTTCGATATCGATAATTCTTTTGTGAAGTCTCATCTCAAATTGTTCTCTGGCGTCTTTATGAACAAAAGTTGATCGGTTAACGGTGAATTTTTTAATCCTTGTCGGCAAGGGGATTGGCCCTTTGACTTCGGCACCGGTTCTCTCCGCCGTCTCGACTATTTGTCGGGCTGAAAGATCGATCACTCTGTGATCATAAGCTTTTATCTTGATTCTGATGCGATTTTTACTCTCTTCCATTGTGTCCACTATTAATTAAGACAAAAAATTTCCCACCCCCGAACTTAATCGGGGATGGGAAAAAGTAGTTACTATTTGGTAATTTCAGTTACCACACCTGCGCCTACTGTTCGACCACCTTCTCGGATAGCGAAGCGCATTTCTTTCTCGACGGCAACCGGTTTGATCAACTTAATCTTGAATTTCATCGTGTCTCCGGGCATGACCATCTCAACTCCATCGGGCAGGGTAACTTCTCCGGTAACATCAGTGGTTCTGACAAAAAATTGAGGTTTGTAGCCGGAGAAAAATGGTGTGTGTCGTCCACCTTCCTCTTTGCTTAAGACGTAAACTTCGGCCTCAAATTCGGTATGAGGAGTAATTGATCCCGGTTTGGCCAAAACTTGACCTCTCTCAACTTGCTCTTTCTTGATTCCTCGAAGGAGAATACCGGCATTATCGCCAGCTTGTCCTCGATCCAATTCTTTATTGAACATTTCGACTCCGGTAACGGCAGTTTTCTGAGTGTCTCTCAAACCGACGATTTCAACGTCTTCGCCAAGATTGACGACTCCTCTTTCGATTCTTCCGGTAACAACGGTTCCTCTTCCTTCAATGGAGAAGATATCTTCAATCGGCATTAAGTAAGGTTTGTCAACATCTCTGGTCGGCTCGGGAACTTTGCTGTCCAAAGCATCGATCAAAGCCAAAATTTGTTTAGCGTTTTCATCGTTGGCATCTTTGGCTTCCAAAGATTTTAGAGCGGAGCCTTTGACGATAGAAGCATTGTCTCCGTCAAATTCGTATTTGGTCAAAAGTTCTCTGACCTCAGCTTCAACCAATTCAACCAATTCCGGATCATCAACTTGGTCGACTTTGTTGATGAAAACAACAATCTCAGGTACTCCGATTTGTCGAGCCAAAAGAATGTGCTCCTGTGTTTGAGGCATAGGACCGTCAGTGGCGGCTACCACCAAGATGGCACCGTCCATTTGAGCGGCACCGGTAATCATGTTTTTAACATAGTCAGCGTGACCCGGGCAGTCAATGTGGGCATAGTGTCTTTTGTCTGATTCGTATTCGACATGGGCGGTGGCAATGGTAATACCTCTTTCTCTTTCTTCCGGAGCGGAGTCGATTTCGTCAACTCTTTTGTGGGTAACGGTTCTTCCGGCCAATCCTAAACAGTGCAGGATAGCGGCCGTCAAAGTGGTTTTACCATGGTCAACGTGACCGATAGTTCCTACATTGACGTGGGGTTTGGTTCGACTAAATTTTTCTGCCATTTTTTTTACTTTGGCTCCCTCTGCTTTGGCTTTTACTTAAGGCAAAGGTTCGCTCTATTAAAGATTAGTTAATTACTGAAAGATTATCCATAAAAGAATGCATCACAACAAAAAGATTGTCAAATTAAAACCCCTCCGATTCTAGAATTGACAACGGTCTTCTTGCAATACGAAGAATGAATAATTAATAACAAAATATAGTTTTTGTTTTTAATTGTCAAAAAATTAAAAAATAGCCTATCATAAAAACGAAATTTTAACACTAAGACAAAAAGGTTACAATGATAAAAAGATCCCCCGAGACCTCGATAAAAGACTTTTCTTTTAATGATTTTTGGTCGTGTTTCGTTGTCTTTCTGACAGGCGTTACTTTACTCTCAGTAGGGATTGGCTGTTTGGGGTTATTCTACTGGTTTACGGAATTGGCTCTTATCGTTGCTATGTTTCGGTTAAGCGGACTTTTCTCCTGTTTGGTTGAGATTTTTAAAAATCAAGATTTTCTGCGACCGACCTTTTTTAATATCTCGATAGCGGCTCTGCTTTTAGTCTGGTTTGTGGCTTTGATTTTTTTCGCTCCATTCCCGGCCTTTTCCGGAAGAGATGAAGGTTCTTATTCAAACGCTGCTGTCTATTTGGCTAAAAATGCC
>CAIUEV010000062.1 GCA_903898335.1 uncultured bacterium
ATAAACAGCCCGAGGTCGGCTTTGCTTTGATTTTTGACTATTCTGTCAATCTTGCAATGTATCTTTTTCAAGTTAAATATGCGGCTGAAGGGAATGCACTCTTGCTTTGTTGCGAAAAAAAGACACTTCAGGCGACATTTTGAGAAAACGCGGTTTCTTTTCTTAAAAACCGAAATCAGACTGTCTATGTCTGTCAGCAGTTGGGTGGAGCTGAGCCAGTCTTGTTTTTTCAGGTTGAGAATTTTATTGACTCGATCAATAATTTCGGAGCTGGGCACAAAAATTTCTTTTGGAAAACGACCCAATTCTTTGAGCGGGTTCAGGCCGATGGTTTTAATGTTCGGCTGAGCAAGGAGAAAATTCAGGAGGTTTGGCAGTTGCTCAAAGTTTTTTTCTCGTAAAATAACGGAAGAGGTCGTGATTCTTATTCCCAAGCGGGTCAGATTTTCGATGGTCTTTTTTTTAATTTTGAGCAGCTTTTTACCTCTGATAAAGAGATTGGTTTTATCGTCCAAGGTGTCAAATTGAAGAATGACGGTGCTCAGTCCAGCTTGTTGCAATTTTTTTGCGTATGAGTAACTGGCCAGTTTGATGCCGTTGGAAAAAAGAACGACTCGACTTCCCTGCTCTTTTATTTGCTTGATCATTTCAGGTAAATCATCTCTAAGAGTCGGCTCGCCGCCGGAAATAAAAACCGTTTTGAATTTTTCAAGGCCTTCTATCTCCTGAATCTGCAAATCGGGGGATTGATTTTCGTTGGCTCTTGCATAGCAGACCGGACAAGTCAAATTGCATTTGTAAGTTATGTTGAGGATGGCTTGGTTGGATCTGGCTTTCAGAGTGCTGAGACCGTGAAAAAATTCATAGATTTCCGGATCGTCCCAAAAATGGAGCTCTGTTGATTCTCCGTGTTCTTTGCAAGTTTTTTTAAGATAAATTTTACCGTTCTTTTGGAAGGTCTCGGCCGGTATTTTTTTGAGGCATCGACTGCAAAGACTTTCGGTTTTTGATTTCATGATTGCGGGGTTATTTCATTATGGCTTGCCTTCTTCTCGACTATTCCCTTCCTTGCTAATATCTTGAAAGTTATCAGGCAGAAGATGAAAATCAAAAAATAAAAAATTTGATTTAATGTCAAACCGTTTTCAAAATGAAAATTGGAAGTGGGCAAATCATCACTGCGCAAAAAGTCGGTAAAAAATCGAATTAGTGAAGAAAGTCCCAGTGTAAGAGCAAAAATCAGACCGGGAGCCTTTATTTTTTTTCTTAAGTTCCAGCCAATGGTAAAAACAATGAATAAATTGATCATTTCATAAAGACTGATGTCGTGTCTGACTTGACTGTTACTGACAATTCCCCAGGGAACGGTGGTGACTTTGCCGATGTGGGAATGAATCAAAAAATTACCGATGCGATAGAAGAAGGTGCCGGCAATTAGAGCAATGGCGCCGATGTCCAAATAATAAAAAATTTTTTTTCGTTCTCCGCTGATCAAAACGCCTATGATGA
>CAIUEV010000063.1 GCA_903898335.1 uncultured bacterium
AAACCGAAAAGAAAAATTGTTTTTAAGCTGTTCATATTTTTAAATTATAAATTAAGCAGATTTTTAACCTGATCAACCAATTCTTCCTTTTTGGCAGACTCGACTTTAACGGCCTTATCTTCCAGCACGCAAATTTTTTCTAATCCGGTGGCCGTCTTCAATTCGGTACAAAATATCGTTCTGTTTTTAGCCTCGTTAAGCTTTTCCTGGTGAAATTTAAACGGTGTTGAGATAATTAAAGTTTCATCTTCTATTTTTACCGGACTGCAAACCTTTAGAATTGATAGAAGGGCCGGTTGCAGCTCTTTCATCCTTTCCAATATTTTTGGCCAACTGTCGATGACGGCATTCAGGTCGGTAATTTTTACTTCTTTGTCTTTTTGCTCAGGAGAATTTTCTTCTTCCTCTTTATTTTTTTTATCAATGCTAGCTTCAGAATCATTTCCGGTGATTTTTAAATCCGCTTCATTCTTTTTCAAAGAAGGCTTCTTTTCCGAGTTTTTCTTAAGTGATTTTTCATCTGAAATATCGGGTTTACTAGCATAAGCTACTTTATTTTTCGGTAAATTATTCTTTGTTTCGGAATCTTTATTCGAATTGGAATTTGGAATTTCTTTAGGGGAGCAAAATTCAATGACCAATAATTCCAACGGCAAAGCCGGGAGACTGGAGTTCTTAATCAAGGGTTGAGATTGAAGTATCTTCATCATTAAGTTGGAAAGTTCAGAAATGCCAATCTTTTTTGAAAGATTCTTCATTTTCTCTATCTCGCCTTCGCTGATTTCCAACATTAACAGCTTTTCTCCCTCTGAATTTATTTTTAACAAAAGGATTTTTCTCAATTTTTCCAAGAGACGGTGAGACAAAAGAAAGGGCTCGATACCTTGATTAACCAGGAGATCAAAAGCCAAAAGGGCCTCGCCGGTTTTTTTCTGAAAAAGATTGTCTAGAAAAGTGTTCTCGTCTTCTTTGTTGGCAATTCTGAGAGCTGACAAAACTTCTTCTTTGGTTATTTTTTTATCGCCGGCGGAAGCGATTTGAGCAAAAATACTTTCCGCATCGCGCATACCTCCGTCAGCCGCCTCCGCTACCAAATTCAAGCTTTCTTCCTCCACTTCCAGATTCTCTTCTTCAGCTATTCTTTTTAATTTTGAAATTATTTCCTCTTTCTTAAAAAGACGAAAAAAATAGCTTTGACAGCGAGAAACAACCGTCGGCGGAACTTTGGAGTATTCGGTGGTGGCCAAAATAAAAATTGCGTGAGCGGGCGGTTCTTCCAGCGTCTTCAGAAGAGCGTTAAAAGCTCCTTTGCTGAGCATATGGACTTCATCTATAATAAAAATTCGGTATTTTAAATTGGTCGGAGCCAGATTTATATTCTCGGTTATTTGGCGAATATTGTCTACTCCGGTGTAGGAAGCGGCATCGATTTCCACCAAATCCAAGGTTTGTCCGGATTCAATCAATTTACAGTTTGAACAGGTACCGCAAGGTTCAACGCCCCCTCTCTTCTTAAACGAAGTCAAGCAATTCAACGATTTGGCGAAAATTCTGGCTGTGGTTGTTTTTCCGGTTCCTCTCGGTCCGGTAAAAAGGTAGGCTTGGTTTATCCTATCTTCCGCTATTGATTTCTCTAAAATTTTTCGGATTTCTTTTTGACCAATTAAATCGGCAAATTTTTTCGGTCGATAAACCCGATAAAAAGTCGTAACCATAAAGCAAAATGGTTTAAAAATAATTTTATATCTCTCTCCGGCGTCTAGTCTTTGTTTTCGTTTTTCTCTATTCTTTTAAGTTCTTCCTTGGCCTTGATGTTCATTCTGTCCAGTTTCAGAACTTCATAAAAAGCATTTTTAGCATCGTCCCAATTTTTCTGATTGCAGTATAATCTCCCTAATTGCAGAAACAAATTAACATTTTTCGGCTCCCTTACTATGCTCTGAATTAACATAGCTTCCTTTTTTTTCCAATATTCCTTCTTTTCATTTTGAATTTCGTCAGCGGTAAAAGTTTTTTTAACTATTTCTTGTACGGGTATTTTGTCTTTGTGAAAAGAAAATCTGAATTTCAGAGGCTTTCGTATTCTTTCGGCGATTTTCGGCTTTGGCTCGGTCTCCGGTCTTTTATTTTCGAAATTTAACTCCTTGGCTGTTTTTTTAACCTCATCGGTTGATATAACAGTCGGGGGATTTGCCGTATTTTGATTATTCGGTTCGGAAATGTTTTCCGATTTTTCTTGGCTTTCTGTCGATTCGGACAAGGAATCGGCTGAAAAATTTTCAGAGGAGTTATTGTTTTCTTCGGAAACATTTCTTGATTCCGGCTGTCTTTCTTCGACGCGATCACCTAAGCTCATTTCAATATTGTTTTTTTTCTCTCTGACGTTTTTGATTGAGTCTTTCAGCTTGTCGTCAATGCGCAAAACAAAAGCTCTAAGTACTTTTAGAAGCCCTTCGCCCTTACCCAAGAGAATTTGCCACCACCGTTTTTTTTCCTCTTTGACGTGCTCATCGGACAGGGTCGGAACTTCACCCAAGTGTCTTACCAGAATGAATACAACCACCCCGAGAGCCACTAAGATCAAAAAAGGGAAGAGGATATTATAGACAGTCATAAGGCTTTTGCTTTTTAATGGTGCGTCCGGAAGGACTCGAACCCTCAACCTCTTGGTCCGAAGCCAAGCGCTCTATCCAGTTGAGCTACGAACGCATTTTTGTTAATGCTTTGATTAATGACAAAACCTATTTAAAGTACAAACCTCCTCACGAATTGCCAATTATCCGGTGGGCATACTAGGATTTGAACCTAGGACCTCGTCATTATCAGTGACGCGCTCTAACCAACTGAGCTATATGCCCAAACCCGAAACCCTTTAAGAGGCTTCGGTGTCATTAATTTATGCTTGAGGCTCTTCTTTGTTCTCCGCTTCCTTGATCTTGGCTTCCTCTTTGGCCTTTTTCTCCTCCGCCTTTAAACGAACATTCTCCTCTCGGATAGCGGCTGTAGCGACCATGTCTTCTTTCAATTTTATTCTTCTGTCCTTGCTGCGTCTCAAGAAATAGAGTTTGGCTCTTCTGACTTTTTGGCGTTTAACCACCTCCATTTTTTCTGTTAAAGGAGAATATAAAGGAATTACCAACTCAACGGCTACTCCCATGGTAACCCGCCTCAAGGTAATCGAACCACCCGGCTCAAAGCCGTGTTTATGAGCGATAATCTCACCTTCGATTATTTGGACTCTCTCCTTGCTACCTTCTTTTACTCGACGATGGACCCTGACGACATCACCGATTTTAAACTGGGGAAATTTTATAGCCGTCAGCTTTTCCTTCGTTTCGATATGGATCTTCTGCATTGTGCGATTCTTAGTTTTAAATTTAGATATATTCTTTCTAAAATAATTATATAAGATTTGCAATAATTTCGCTCTCGATAAGAAAAATTTGGATTTTTCAATAAAACAAGAATAAAATAAATTCGATCTTCGGTTTAATTATTTTTTATTAGAAAAAACTTTTTTCAGTCTAATTTTTTAATTTAAAAAAAGCAAAAATGTTTAGCTTTTTGCGTTTGTTCGCCGTCGCTCCTTTGGCAATATTGCCATTTTCTCTACCGAGTTGCTCTTATCAAAAGGGAGATGGCGGAATTTACAAAACCGTCAATGAAGGCCGGGAATGGACTCAAAGTACCAAAATTGAAGGCGAAGAGAAGAAAAACCTGAGTACTGCCAACACAATAGATTTGGTTTCCGATCCAAACAACCCGGATGTTGTTTTCTGGATAGTCGAAGGTCAAGGTTTATTTGTCAGTAATAATTTTGGCGAAAGCTGGAAAAGAATAATTCCGGAAACGGCGACCGTTTATTCGATTGCTCCGGAAAGGAGAGAAAAAGGGGTTTTCTATCTGTCGGCTCAACTGGGTAATCGCAGTAAAATTTTAAAAACTGAAAACGGAGGGACCGATTGGCTCGTATGCTCCGTGAAATGGCTGCGAAGTATAAAGTAGCGACTCAGATGGGAAATCAAGGCCATTGTATGGATGGGTATCGTCGCCTGTGTGAATACATTCAGGCAGGCCTTATTGGCAAGGTGACGGAAACCTATAGCTGGACGAACCGTGCCAATGGCGGCATCGGCCCCAGACCCCCTGTGGAACCCGCACCCGAGGGAATGCATTGGGACGAATATATCGGGCCTGCACCCTACAGGGATTTCCACGGCGATATTCATCCTCATGAATGGCACGGCTGGTATGATTTTGGTAACGGCTCCATCGGTAATATGGGCTGCCATGTCCTCGACGGTGTGTTCTGGGCATTGAAAGTTGAACATCCAGAAAGTATTGAGATGGAAGAAGTGCGAGGGGGAACTGATGAGCGTTACCCGACCGGCAGCCGCATTCGTTGGGATATTCCTGCCCGCGGAGATATGCCTGCTGTCAAGGCCTACTGGTATGAAGGCCTGAAAAAAGACGCCAAACGGGAACCGCAAGGAGCCCTTCACGCAGCCGTTGGAGAGGATCGCAATTTTCCTCCTCTGGTACTGGAATTGCGCGAAAAATATCCGGATGAGGAGCTCGATCGCGGCGATAGCGGTACCCTTTATGTTGGCGATAAAGGCGTTATTTTTACCAAGACCTATGGCGATGAAATGCATATCCTACCCCGGGAGAAAATGAAAGCAACCCCGGCACCCCCGAAAACTTTGCCTCGACCGAAGGACGTCTTTACGGACTTTATGGATGCCGTCAAGGCAGGCAAAACGGAAACGGCGGTCAGCTTTGAATATGGAACCCGTCTTACGGAGTTCACTATTTTGGGTAACCTTGCACAAAAAGCGGGTGCTGGCAACAAAGTCCAATGGGATGGGAAGAATATGAAGGTGACCAACATTCCGGCATTGAATGCCTGGGTTAAACGCGAATACCGTAAAGGCTGGCAAATCTAATTTGTAGTATGCGCAATCCCTGCCGAATTTGCGGCAGGGATTCGTTAACTGCTATTGGGTGATCAGAGTTAG
>CAIUEV010000064.1 GCA_903898335.1 uncultured bacterium
ATTTGACGAGTGAAAAATAAAAACTCAAAATAAAAGATAAGAATTTGTTATTTTGAAAACTTGCTTAATTTAAAAATAAAAAATGAAAAACAAAAAATGGTTGTTTTATTTGATTTTAGGGTTGGTTTTTGTCTGTACCGGTCTTGAGTCAAAAGCGACTGCCAATGTTGAGTTCGAGCCTGACTTCTACAACAAGTATGTGGAGGCAATAAAAGATCTACCCAAGAGTACGCCTCTTAATGGTGGGCTATCGGGAGACATAAGTGAAGTCATGCCATCTTTTATGCCGCCACTGTCAATTTTTGAAATTAAATTTAAGGAACCTAAAAACAAAATTTTTTTACCCGGTAAGAAAATTTTATTAAGAGCTTCTTTGAATTATAAATACAAGGGGTTAGAAAACATGGATGAGACAAGAAGGCTTTGCTTAGAGCAAAACGACGCCCTAGAGTGTGAAATGCCCAAAGCGTATCGTATTCCGGAGCTTGATAACCTTGGAGTTTACGTTCAGGTATGGAAGAGAGACGAGTCTTCTGCGGATAGGGAGAACGGGGATTATTTGGTAAGCGAGTTTTATGCTCTTGAAAATAAAAAATTATCCGTCGATCAAGCTTATGATTTTAATTTAGAATGGGATGTCCCCGGAGAGATACAATCCGGGAATTATTATTTTTTATTTTTCCTGAATCAAGATTATAATTTCAATTTAGCGGGTAACCCGTTAGTAGTTCACTCCGAGGGACAAAGGTTTGATTTTAAAATAAAAAACGAAGATGGAAAAAGTGGTGTGGAATTTGATAAGAATCAAATAAAGGTCGGGGGTCGACAATATGCTTATCGAGGTTCCGCTCTGACTGTTCAAGAGGATAATCCTGTTGTTGAAATTCCTCTTAAAAATTTAGATGAGGAGGCGAAAAACGTTGTTATAAAATATGATTTGTATCGTTGGAGCAGAACAGATGAAAAGAACCTTGTCGATTCCAAAACTGAGAGCAAAGAAATAAGGGGAAACTCACTGGAGCTTTTGAAATACTTGGTGGGCTCAAAACCCAAGGAAAGCGTTTACGATTTAAAGATTTCTGCCAAAGCTGGCAGAAGTGAAACTCTTGCAAACGTAAGATTTGTGGTTAAAGAAAGGGAGCGCGGAATTTTCACTTTCATTTCATTCGTTGAGGATGGTGGATTCAACACCCCAATGTTCTGTGTCAGAAATGCCAGCTGGGAAGGAAAATTTCGAGGCAAGGTGAAGTTAACTGTCGGCAGTGAAAAATTCGAGCAGGAGGGATTAATAAATTCAGATGCAGGCAAATGTTTTGTACTGAACAACAAGCTTAGAACTAAAATTGGTGCTTGTGCTAAAGTTAAGGGAGAGATTTATGATGAGGACGGGGAACTTTCCGACTTAAGAGAGAGTTCAGTGAGTTGTTTCAACGAGGATTCTCAAAAAGCGGCTTTCGCTGATTTATCAGATATTAGTGACGACAAGACGGTGAGCTTTCTATTTTATTTGGTTGTCGGACTGGCTACACTTTTAATTGTTGGTGTTATAATTATTAAAATTAAAGATAAAAAATGAATACTCTAAAAAAAATCATTTCTTTATCCTTTGCGTTTTTTGCCGGTCACCTTTTTTTCTCGGCTGTTATTTTAGCGGCGGACAATATTAATGATAATATCAATACGGTAAAATCTAACTCCAATAAATCTATTCAAACCGTTTCGGGAGAGGTCAACGTTAAAGGCGCTGGGGGGATTAATTTTGATGGTACTACAATAGACTGGAAAAATCCGGAAAATTGGTCGGGCAAAGAACAGTTTGGCTCTGCGGCGGGTAATAATAAGCTTCGCTTTGAGGGGAATCGATTGATAGTGAGCTATCCGGGATACGGCGATTTTTATCAGGTTGATTTTGATGGAGCTGGCAATTTTGTGCGGGCTAAAAATTTGAAGGGAAAAAAAGAGGATATGGAGTTAAATAAATCATATGGTGGACAGTACGGTGTTTGCTTGGGAGATAATAATGCTTGTAAAGTTTGGAACTGGGGTTATTTGAAACTAAAAACCAATAATTGCAGTTTTTCCTGTGATCAGAGGAATCGATACAATTATACTTTTGAGTACGAGCAGTTAAGTAAAGGGAGTAATGTTTGGAACACTATGGATACGGCGGCCGTGAATAAATGTGACAAAATTCACTTAAAACCATCTTTGGTTTCAGAGTGGTTTGCTAATCTCAGCCACGCCTGCTCCTATCAGACCGAAAAATTATATACCTTGGATTTTACGTCACCCCCGACTATGTTTGCTAGTTGTGCCAATCCGGAAGCATGCTTAGCAAACGCTCCTGAACATAATCTTACTTCCACTACTTGGGGTAAAGGAGTTCAAAAAATTCCCGACAATTTCATTACTACGATTCAAAATTCTTTATTACCAGCAGAAGCCGACAATTCGGTCGAATGTAAAAACGGGGAGTGTTTCTACAAAAGCGCAGGCATTAAAAAGCTAACCTCCACTATACCAGAAACCTCCTATTTTGGTCAGTGTCGGGGAGGGGTTGTCGAAGAAAATGTGGAAGGAAAAATGACTAAACTACCGGAGATAAAAATTACAACCGAGGAAACAAAAGTTCCTTCGGTGCAAAGCACTGTTGATTTCAACGTGACTAATAGACCTCCGACTACCACCGTAACTTTACCGAACAGAGCCTCCAAATTGGGAGAGGAGCTGGATGTATATTGCGATGCCCTTGATCCGGATGATTGCGTAGATAAAATTTCCAAAGTGACCCTAAGTTGCCAAGACTCCAAAGGGGACACCTCGGGTTGCTCTGTTTACGATTCAACCGTTGGAGTACTGAGCAATTCCTTGATAAAAGAAATCGCTTCCGATAAGCAGACAAACCCTTTCCGCTTGGCGGCTAAATTCAAGGTGACGAAGCCTGGTAGCTATATTGTAATATGTAATGCGATGGATAATAATGGAGCTTCTAGTGATTATCCGGATGGATCGGATAAT
The DNA here is from genome assembly GCA_903898335.1 of uncultured bacterium. GTDB lineage: Bacteria > Patescibacteriota > Minisyncoccia > CAIUEV01 > CAIUEV01 > CAIUEV01. The sequence goes on from CAIUEV010000064.1 coordinate 3,019, forward strand.
GGAAGCGGAATCGGAGTAGCCGGAATTACGGTTAATTCGGACGGGGCGGGCGCTAGCGGGGGTGTAATTGATGCCTCGATGAGATTTTGCTCATTTACTGCCGACAAGGGTTTAGAGAATTCGGTTTGTGATCCCGAGGGCGACGGTAAAGACGTGAAGCTTTCATTGGGAGCGATTTATAATATAAATCCAAAAAATTATAAGTGGAATTGCGGATATAATGATAAAAAAGAAAGTGTTTCCAGTACCGAAAAAAATTATAACTGTAAGTATTCTGCCGGCTCCTACAACCCAAGTCTGGAGATTGAGGGTGAAGATGGTAAAATCACTACCTGTAAGGCCCCCAGTCAGCTAAAGGTGGCAACTCAAAAAAGCTGTCGAGTCGAGGTGAGAAAAGCTGATACTACTGAAGATTTTTCCGACAAGGTTATCATTCGAGCGGGCGACAGTGTCGAGGCCAGAGTAAAACAGGAATGTCTGGGTAAATTGCCGATTACTTGGGCGGCAGCGGGCGGATCGATTGGTGGCACGAGCGATGGACTAACTACGATAAAGTTCAGTGCGGCCGGAGAAAAGTCGATTGGCGCGAAGATGACGAAGACCGTTAAATATATCGAAGAAGTCGTCAAGAAAGATGAATTCGGCAACAACTTAAAAGACGCAAAAGGCAATGATATAATAGAAAAGGTTGAAAAAGAGAGAAAAGAAGTCACCGATTGTGCCGGAGTAATAGTTGATGTTAAGGACATGAATAATTGGGGAACCAACTAAGTTAAAAGTTCCTCGAAATTTAAAAAGCGTCGGTTTCGGCCGGC
>CAIUEV010000065.1 GCA_903898335.1 uncultured bacterium
GTTAATTTTTCTAGATATTTTGAAACGGCCAAACTTTCTTTTACTGGATTGATTTTTATTTTTTGATATTTCTCTAAAACTTCAAAATAAAATTTTTCTATTTTAGCTACGGTTGAAACTATGTTTGCGTGGGATCTTATATATTCAGTCACTTTAGCCGAGTCTTTGGCGTTGTATTTTTGGATTTCTTTATAAATTGCTTCTTCGTTGAGTTCTGAATAAACGGCGGCTACTCCAAAATTAAGATCTCGGAGCTTCTCCATATTTGTTGATTGAACCATAGGACCCAATCCCCATATACCGCAGATAATCAGGGCATTTCCGGTTGCCAAAGCCTCCAGTGAGCTTCTTCCGAAGGCGAAAACAATATCGTAGTCTTTTAAGATCAATTCCGGTTTTTCGACAGAATTGTTTGAAGCCATTCCAATGACATCGAGCTTTATATTCGCTCTCGAACAGGCCTTACGAACTATCGGAATATAATTATCTTCATTGGCGTAATTGCTGAATATGAGAGCTTTTTCCGGTTTTTCCGGTAAGGGGGACCGTTGCTGAAATCTTTCCGTATCAACAAAATTATGAATAATTCTTATCTTGTTTGAAGAAATTCCGGCGTTTTTCACCGCTGAATTGAGAGTTTTTGAATCAACGGCGGCGTATTCTATAATTCTAGGATGTTTGGGCGGAGTGCTTTGCCAAGGTCTCCAGCCATGGCAGAAATAGATTGCGGGAACATCGTGAAAATAAGTTACTGCCGTCATCGTTTCAAGATGATGTTGGCCGTGAATGATATCCGGTTTGAAACTCAAGGTGGCGAGATCGTCAGTAATTTCTATTTTTGATTTTCTTATCTCTTTTGCCAATTCCCCCAAGCAGTCGCTATAAATGGCCACCTGATGGCCGATCTTGGTTAATTGTTCGGCTAGCTCCTTAACGTAAAGTTCACTTCCGGTTTTTTTTGATATTTCGTTGTTGGTTATGAGAATTTTCATAGCCTTTCTTCTTTAGAAACCTCACCGATAATTCTAGCCGGATTGCCACATACTATCTTATTTTCCGGGACATCTTTGGTGACCACTGAACCTGCTCCGACGAGAGCATTCTTCTCAATGGTCACGCCGGGAAGCAGGACTGAGCCACCACCGACTCGAGCGCCTTCCTTGATTTGCGGTGCTTTTGGCTCAAAAATTAATTTTTTTCTTAAATAAGTCATTTTTTTGTCGTTCATTGTTATCACTCTGGGGCCGCAAAAAACATTATTTCCGATAATCGTTCCTCTCGTAATGTAGCAACCACTCTGTAAAGAGACATTATCACCAATCAGAGCTTCCCCTTCGATATCAACAAAGGATCCGACAACACAATTCTTGCCTATTTTGGTTTTTGGTCGGATAAAAACAAAATTACCCATACGAGTATTTTCCCCGATTTCCACATCTTCAGAAATTAAACAATTTCTTCCCTGTTGACTCTTAACTCGCTTCATTTTTTTAATTAAGATTTAAAATTTCTCTTGTTTCTTTCGGGGTTGCTATTTCCAGCCCCATTAATTTGATAATTTCCGATATTCTTTTGACTAAATTTTCGTTCGAAGCTAGCTTTTTTTCTTCTCTATTAAAAAAGATATTGTCTTCAAGTCCGACTCGGACATTGCCACCGAAAATAAGGCCGAGAATATTTGATCGTAGTTGAAAGTCACCTATACCGGCCAAGGCCCAGACAGCATTAGCCGGTAAAAGATTGTAAATCGAAGCAAAAACCGTTGGGTCGATCGGAGAAGTTCCGAGAGATCCCAATAAAATATTAAAATATGGATTATCGTTTTCTATAATTCCTTTTTCAATAAGATAGTTTGCTTTATGCAGCATTCCCGGTTCAAAAATTTCAATTTCCGGTTTTATATTTTGTTCTTTCATTTTAAGAGCCAATTTTTCTATCATTTCAGGACTATTGACGCTTTCTTGGCGAATAAAGTTCATGGAGCCAAGAGTCAAGGAGGCCATATCCGGTTTTAAAATCCCTTCCAGCTCAAGGCATTCCGATCTTTTCTCGAACTCGTTCCAATTCCGGCCACTGGTGGTGACACAAAGAACAAGTTCTTTGTTCTTGCTACGGATCTTGCCTATGATATCTGCAAAGATCTCTTTTTTCCAAGTCGGTTGGCCGTTTTCATCTCGAGGATGAATATGAATAATA
>CAIUEV010000066.1 GCA_903898335.1 uncultured bacterium
AAATGATAATACCGAGCTCATTAAAAAACTTGAAATGGCGCAAGATCAAATTCATAGTTTGGAAAGAAATTTGATACTAATTGAGCGGAAGCTTCTAAACTTAATAAACTACGATTTGGTGAACAAATCAATTCTGAAAGATGTTGTGGATTTAATCAGCCAAACAATCGACTACAGGGTGCTTATAAACAAAGTTTGGCGCGACCTGTTACTTGAATACAAGATCCGCCAGGCTAACTTGATTCAGAAAGGAGAGCAACTATGATGGACCATCTGTTCGAGGGAAAGTATTTATCACCATTTAAAACCGACAATCCAAAAATTATCGGTCGACTCAAAGCGCTAGAAGCGGAGTTCCAGAGGCTTGACGGTGTTGATCCAGATGGAGCCAAGGATGTTTTGCAGCAAGCCACGATTCTTCACGGTGAGCTCATGAGCTGTGACTTCTGTGGCCAAACGAATACTTGGGAGCATACAAAATCGTGCCCTCTGCATCAAGAAGATGGCCGTCAGATTTCGACCGAGATGATTCTGTCGAAAATCTGTGAGTGGAACACGGGCTATTGCATCGGACTCAGCAACGAGGCCTTTCATGAAAGCCTGCTAAAAGCCCCGACCTTCATGCTGGGCTTCGGAAGAGGACAGGCGGAAAGAGTTCGACGTCACCAAGACCAGACCGACTCTCTTTATCGTTTGGACGAATACGGTAAAGATGAGTACAGGAGGATAGCTATATGAAGCGAACCGATTTTGCTAGATTAATTGTTGGAATGGCTAACCTGAAAACAGTCGGCGGCTTTCCTGCCAGGATTACCGAAATCGATGATTCCGGTAGTTTAGTCGGACGAGTTGGGGAACCAAGCATGCTGTCTCTCCGCTGTCTTTGGAGCTCCGAAGGTAAGGAGTTGAACGGCAACGAGTGGCTGAATCTTAATCTTGATCCGGCCATCAAGAAAATATTGGCTGACCTCTAAAAAATAGAATTCAGCCACATAAACCAAAAGACTCTTGTTTTTTCAAGAGTCTTTTTTTATTGCACGAATAATTAAAAATTCAATTATCTTTCCCAATTGTCTCTCTTGGCCTGATCTTCAGCCGGATTTTCATAATGAACTTCATCTCTTTCCGCCGACATTAAAACCTGACGCGGACGATTACCTTCCGCCGGGCTGATAACGCCGTTTCCTTCAAGCAAATCAATGATTCGCGCCGCTCGAGAGTAGCCAATGCGCAGATGTCTCTGCAGCAAGGAAGTCGAGGCTTTTTTCTCACGGGTCACTATCTGCTTCGCTTCTTCGTAAAGATTGTCTTCGTCATCATCGGAAAAATCACTGGCTCCGGAAGCTCCGCCGCTAGCCGAATTCAACGATTGCGTTAGCATCGGATTATAGTTGACCGGCTCCTGAGTAGACAAGTGATCGACTAATTTACGCACTTCATCCTCAGAGACAAAAGCCCCCTGAATACGCCGTGGCTGGCTGGACTCCTTCGGCAAAAAGAGCATATCTCCCTTACCCAGAAGCTTTTCCGCACCCGACATATCCAAAATGGTTCGCGAGTCAATTTGTGAAAACACTTGAAAGGCGATTCTGGTTGGAAAATTCGCTTTGATAATACCCGTGATAACGTTTACCGAGGGTCTTTGAGTCGAAAGAATAAGATGAATCCCGACCGCTCGAGACATTTGAGCCAAACGAACAATCGCCCCCTCAACTTCCTTAGCATAGTTGGAAGACATCAGATCGGCCAGTTCATCGATGACGACCACAATGTACGGTAAATATTCCGGTTCTATTATTTCACCGGTTTCTTTGTTCACTTCCGGCTCGACCTCTCCTTCGGTTACTTTTTTATTGTAGGAAACAATATTGCGAGACATGGTTTCTTGAATCAAGGAATAACGCCGTTCCATCTCTCCAACCGCCCACTTCAAAGCATTAATAACTTTATGATAATCAACAATCACCGGAGTCAAAAGATGAGGAATACTATTGTAAAGAGTCAGCTCCACTCTCTTCGGATCAACCATTATCAACTTCAAATCGCGCGGATTGTTTCTAAACAATAAGCTGGCGATTATACAATTGATTCCGATACTTTTTCCCGATCCGGTAGTTCCCGCCACTAGCAAATGAGGCATTTCAGCCAAGTCGGAATAAACATAATTGCCGGCCGAATCCTCTCCGAAAGCTACCAATAATTTTTCATTCGATTCCATAAACGAAGGATTATCAACCAATTCTCTGAGACTAACTGTTCTTTTTTGTTTGTTGGGAACTTCCACTCCAACCAAGGATTTTCCGGGGATAGGCGCCTCGATTCTTATCGGATGAGCGGCCAAAGACATGGCAAGATTGCTCTGAATGGCCGTAATTCGACTAAGCTTGATTCCTTCGGCCGGTCTTAGCGAGTACTGAGTGACGGTCGGGCCGACGTTCACTTCGACCACGTCAGCCGGGATTCCGAAATTGGCCAAAGTTTTCTGAATCGCTTTGGAATTTTTCTTGATATCCTCCGCCACGGCTTTGGTTGAATTTTTTTGCAACAAATTTATAGGAGGCATTTTCCAATCACTTTCCCGAGAGAAAGGAGTTCCCGTAGCGGGAATTTGATCACCGGGAAGCGCTTTGCCAGCCTCGTCCGCCGGATTTCGGTGAGCCTCGCTATCCTTTTTTACCGCCTTTTCCGCCTCGACTTTTGCTTCGGTTAAATCTTTTTTGTCTTTTTTGTCCAACTCCTTGGCTAAACGCTTGGTCTTTATCTTTTCTTTGACATTTTTGATTCCTTTGAGCGCCTGAGATAAGCTCATTCCCCAACTTTTCTTGGCCGGCGGCAGTTCAACTTCATTTTTTTCAATTGCCGTCATCGCATTCACGATAGGCCCCTCTTCCTCATCTTCTTCGCCATTAGCTTTTGTTTTGTCTCTTTCTGTCGTTTCGTTCTTCCATTTCTCAACATAACTGTCCAGAATTAAAACCACCCCGATCAAAAAGAGGGTTATCATAACGACCATTCCACCCCAAAAACCAAGATAGGAAGCCAAGTAACCGATAAATAAACCGACAAAACCTCCCGCCTCCTTCATGGCGGAAACGTTCGCTTTGCCGGCGATATCCCCTTTTACCAAGGAAAATATTCCCAAACTGACCGTATAGGAGAGAATTAAACCGATAATTCGATAATGGGGGTTTTCCAAATTCTTGTAGCGAACAAGAAAATAGCCCGTAAAAAATAAAACCGGCGAAATGGCGAATTTTCCCCAGCCAAAAACCATAGTAATCACAAGCGCAATATATCGACCCAGCGGCCCCGCTTGACCGAAAAGACTAAGCAAAATCAAAATACCGACCCCCCAGAGAACGATAGCCAGAAGCCAACGCTCGGCGAAACCGGAAATGCGACGACCTCTCTCCTCAGACAGATCCTCAACAATAGCTGCTTTTTTTTCTTTTTTTCTTCCCATTTAAAAACCTTAAAATGTTTATTTTTTAGAAAAAACCATTCCGAAGTGATAGCTACCGGCCGGAAAAGTTTCAACCAGAGAGAGCCCCTTCCCTTTGACCAGCTTCAATATATCGTTTTGGTCGAGCCTTTCTTCATTAGCGGGACCAAAATTCTTGATCACCATCCCCTGATATCTTTTCACCCACTCCACAACAACCAAACGGCCGCCCTTGGCCAGAATCCTGACTCCCTCATCAATCAGTCGATTCTTATGCTTCGAAGTATAAAGAGTGCTCGCCAATAAAACAAAACTGCACTCCCCGTTTTTTATAAATTTTTTCAGGGCGCCTCTTTTCTCAAGATCGGCCTTAACGGTCTTTATGTTATCGAGCCTTTCCAGAAAAGCCCGGCTGCTTACCGACTCGATAGACGCTTCCCTGACATCAACCGCATAAACTTTCCCCTCTTCTTTTACCGCCTTGGCTAGCGCCAACGAAAAATATCCACCCCCGCAGCCCAAATCCGCTACCGTCTCGCCTCGATTAATCTCCCACGCCGAGACTATCAGCTCAGGATTAACAAATCCATTAAAAATAGTACCTAGGGAACGGGTAATCTGACTGAGAGCTAAAGTTTTTTCTTCGGTCATTTTTTATTTTTTATAATTTTATTTATTATTTTCCTCAACCCTCATCATGAGATTTAGTTCTTCCGCCTTCTCTTCATAATAAGCGCGATTAAACTTAACTTCAAATTCATTTAGGCTGTCGTCCTTAAAGTATACCCTGCCCATTTTCTGATGCCAATAATATTCCGGTAAAAATATCTTAACCGAAAATTCCTTTTTTTGGTCCTCCAGCCATTCGGCAAAAGGTTTTTTCATCAGTAAAATATGCCTTATTTCTATCTTGGCAACACCGTTTTCTTCATTTTTCTTTTCTAATTTGACAAAGTGCCAACCCTCATCCGTTTCAAAAGGATCACCTATTTTCCCCACCGGCCAAGAAAAAACCGTCTTCAATTCCGGAAAGGGAGATTCCTCGACAGAAAAAGCCGGCAGAAGTCCGCCAGAACTTTTACTGGGAGAATCGCTGAATTTCTCCGCCAGACGAGCAAAATCCTCACCGGCAGCCAGTTGTTTTTTAATATCCTCGACTTTCGCTTTTGTATCCAAATCCAAATAACCTTTCTCCTTAATAACTTCTTCGAGCTTTTCTCTGTAAAGTAGCGGCAAAACCACTCTTTGGGCAAAATCGTCTCTCTGCCAGCCGTAAAGCATTCTCATGGAACTGACGTTCTCCTCTTTTTTTCCTTCTCGGTTAAGAATTTGATCTCCAATCTCTTTAGCTTGATCAAGAGAGAAGTTAATTCCTTTCTCCTCCGCCAAAATTCTGATTATTTTATTTTCGATGAGCTCGCTTAAAATATTTTTCTTAATGATTGAAAGCTTTTTTAATCCGTCTTCACTCCCAAAATCAAATTTTTGATCTCCCGAAGCTGCATCTTTGCTCTCTAAAAAACGTTTAATCGCTTTACTGTTCAGACTGTAGTCGTTAAGATAAATCATCTTATTGCCCTCGATTGAAGCGATCGGCAAAGGCAAACCCGAAGCCACCGCATCAACCAAAGAATTTTGCCAGCCGGCAAAATAAACCCCGTAAACAAGAGCCCCAAAACAAAAAACGATGACTGTCAGAGCAATCAAGCCCAATCTTAGAAACTCTCTCCAAATCTCACCGGATTCCTCTTTCTTCAGTTGATCTTTTTTTAATTGACCTTTTTTGACGGCCACTCTTTGATCGGCCCCCTTTTTTATATCCATACCCATTTTTATTTGTCTTTAGTTTTAAAACCGAAATCGTTCTTCTAAGAGTTATTTTAACTTTTTAAATAAATTTGAACAAGTCATTTACTTGACAATATCTTTTAATCCTAGATTTAATAGTTAT
>CAIUEV010000067.1 GCA_903898335.1 uncultured bacterium
AAAAAATGTTTGATTTCATAACCAATATTAGCTCTTGCTATGTAGAGATACCAGCAATTCTTTATTTTTCTCACATCGTTCCGATGGGATTAGTTTTGGTTATGTGTGGATTTCTTTTAAGAAAAGACTATAAAAATATTTCAATAGTATTCTTTACCGTTCTATCTCTTTCTTTTTCTCTTTGGTCTCTTTTTGATTTAATAACATGGTTAGGCCATGATAGTCGTATCATAAATATATCTTGGATTCTCGTCTATTTATTTGAATCTTTAATTTTCATTTCCGCTTTATACTTTTGCCGATTTTTTATAAGCAAAAAATCCAGCTACAGTATAGGAGATCTATTTGTTTTTATTCTTTTGACTCCCTTTCTTTTACTGCTTCCCACAAATTATAGTATAGAATATTTTGATAACCCTAATTGCGAGGGATCTCAGGGTATATTAATATATTACTTATACTTAATAGAAGCTATTTTCTCAGCTTTAATATTTTTTATATTATCGAGAGAATACTTAAGATTTTCAAAAGATAAAAGAGAAAGAAAGAAAGTTATCTTATTCTCTTTGGGTATTCTATTTTTTTTATTGTCTTTTTTTTGGACAAGCATAATAGGCAATCTCACTACAGACTATTCTATCACCCAATACGGTCTCTTCGGTATGCCTGTGTTTCTTGGCTTTCTCTCTTACCTCATCCTCAAGTATCAAGCGTTTAATGTAAAGGTTATTGCTACCCAATATTTCATTGTTGTAATTTGGGTTTTGGTTTCTTCCCAGTTTTTTATCAGCCAAGAAAGATCGGCATATATCCCTATCACCGCTTCTTGGCTCATTGTAACCTTGGCTGGGTTTTGGCTTTTTCGCATTATGGGACAGGAGGAGGAGACCGCGAAGAAACTTTCTGCAGCCAGTGCTCGCCTTTCACGCATCAATGAAAAACTCAAAGAAATCAGTCGAGCCAAATCGGAATTTATTTCCATCGCCTCTCATCAATTGCGTACTCCTTTGACTTCAATTAAAGGATACACCTCTCTGATTCTTGAGAAGACTTTTGGTACTGTTCCCCGCAAACAGGAAGAGGCGCTGGAGAAGGTTTTGATTAATAATGAGAAGTTGGTCTTGTTGGTTGAAGACATGTTGAATGTTTCTCGATTGGAGGCCGGTCGTTTGGAATATGATTTTGAAAAACAGCCGATTTTACCCATTGTAGAGGATGCAATTTCAAACTTAAAACTGTACGCGAAGAACAAAGGTCTCTCTATTAAATTGATTAAAGTTAGAAACGCCAAAGATTTTAAAGTAATCGCCGATAGTCGAAAAATATTCGAGATTCTGAGTAATTTAATTGATAATGCCATCAAATACACTGTTAAGGGCGGACTTACCGTAAATATTGGAAAGATAAAACACTCTCAGAAGATCGGCCGAAGCGATGAGGCGGGAGTTAAAACGGCAGATTGGGTAAAAATATCCGTTACTGACACCGGCATAGGCATTGAGAAGAAAAATCTGGAATCTATTTTTGAAAAATATAAGCAGGGCGGATCATTGGTGGGAGAAAACACTCCGGCCAGCACCGGTCTCGGCATTTATATCGGACGACAAATGGCCAAAGCGCACGGCGGAAAACTGTACGCCAAAAGCGAAGGCAAAAACAAAGGAAGCACATTTGTTCTCTGCTTACCCCTCGCTCAAGAAAATGGAAACTCTTCAGAACACAAAAGTTTGTAGAAATAGATGAATTTAATTTTCGCCCAATAATTAATTTAAATACAACAAATGCAACAAAGAAAATATCAAATAGGTGTTATGGGGTCAGCCGCAGACACCAAATACTCAAGGAAGGTTGAGAAAATGGCTGAAGAAATTGGAAGATATATCGCAGAAAGCGGCAACATCACCATTTATGGTGCCGAGAAGGATTACGACTCTCTTTCTACTGCAGCAGCCAGAGGAGCTAAAAAAGCTGGGGGCATAACAGTTGGAGTGACATACGGAAAAGGAAAAGATATTTGGGACAAAGAAGGAAATACCGATGTGATAATTTGCAGTGGATTGGAAAGAGGAGGAGGTAGAGAGTTCGTTTTAGTAAATAGCTGTGACGGCTTAATTGCTGTTTCAGGAGGATCAGGAACGATGAACGAAATGCTCGTTGCTTATCAATTAAACATTCCCATTATTGTAATCAAAGGGACTGGAGGCTGGGCAGATAAAATGGCAGGTGAATATTTTGATAGTCGCAAGAGAATGAAGGCTATCCCTGCTGCCAACCCAAAAACTGCAGTAGAAAACATTTTGAAGTTAGTTAAAAAAAATGCCCAGAAAAATTAGTGAAGAAAAAATATTTACCGTTATTGCATCAAGCTCAATAGATACTTTAATCTATAAAAAATCTAACATCACAAAGACTAAAAAAGGTGGGCCACTTTTTTATATTAAGAAAGTCTTAAAAGGTAAGAGGATTCCGTTCGATACTATTTCTTTTGACTCTATAAAAGTCGAAATACTTATTAATTCTAAGGGTGAATTCGGAAAAATAAAAAAAAGGCCCAAGGAGGAAAAGATTAGCTATGTCAATATTAATTCACCGAATTTAATTATATCAACAATACTAAACGAGATCTCGCTTTCTGGGCTAGAAAAATATTCCGGAAAAATTTTCATCGATCTGCAAGGTTTTGTAAGAAATGGGAAGCACTATGGGGAAAAAAAGGAATGGTTGGCCAAAAAAGAAATTTTTGATTCATTTTTCTGTGTCAAAGGTACTGAGGAGGAGGTTAAATATATACCCAAAAAATTTTTAAAAGATCAGAAAAAATAAAATACTCATCATCACAAAAGGAGATAG
>CAIUEV010000068.1 GCA_903898335.1 uncultured bacterium
ATCTCAAACAAAAACATCTTCACAATCGAAGCACTTTTTAACCTTTTTTAGCTCATCGGTATTGAAACCGTCAATACAGCCCGAAACTTTTGAACATTCGTTGCAAACAATAACCTCACTCATTGCAAAACCTCCTTGTAGAAAGAGCTACTTAATCCAGCTTTCAGCAACCAGCCGGCAGTTCAGTATCAATTAAATTTTTGGATTGTCAAAGTTTAATTTTTCTTTTTCTTCTTTTTGTCGGTCGGTGGCTTTTCATCTTCCGGGTGAGGATATTTGGAAGGGGAGTCATATTTGCTGAGAAAACTTTTTTCAAAAATCATTTTACCCTCCTTATCAAAAACTTTCTGTATCCACTCGGTTTTCATCGATCCATCCGATTTTTTGTCCCAAACCCTCGGACCCTCCAACTCAACTCGTCGGCCATCGGAATTTCCAAAAAAATCGAAAAAGAGCAGATTGCCTTCTATGTGAGTCTGAACCAGAATCGGACCGGGAGTATTATTCACAAATTTAAGATCCGGTTTGGGAATATAAACGGTTGCATCAGTTCCTTGAGGAGCATAATACTGAACCGGATAGGCATGGTTTTGCCTCTCGGTAACGCGCAGGCCGGCTTTAACCGCCGCTCTGAAAGCAGTGGAGGAAACCTGACACATTCCTCCTCCATACTCGGGGATGGTCTTGTCTTTTTTAATGACCAGTTCCGGAAGATAGCCGGTGCTGGCATCAACTGGGCCAAGAATCGTAACAAAAGAAAATTCTTCATCTTTCTGAATCACAATACCGTTGAATTTACTGGCTCCAACCCTCAGATTGTGTCTTCTGTTCGTTGGTGACCCCGTAAAATTAGACTCTCCCTGAGCGATAAGAGTGTCTATGCCCAGCTCTTTGATTTTTCCCAAGGAAATATTCGGATAGCTTTCCTTAATAGGTAACTCGATAAAATAATTTTTATTTCTAAACGACTCGACAGTAACTTCGAGCGCCCTGCTTTCGTCTATGTTGATCTCGCTCTGAGAGGCGACCTTCTCCTTTATTTGGTTATCCTCGTAAATCAAAAGCCCGTCCTTTTTCTCTCTGAAAATTTTATTTTTTATTTCTTCCTCTAAGAATTTTTTTATCCCACCTTCATCAACCTCCAAACTGAGAATGTATCTGTTTTTTGAATCCAAGAAGCTCTTACCCGAGAGAGAAATATTGGTTATTTCTTTAAAATTTTGATTTTGAGGTTTTATCTCAAGGTTGTCGTTCTGTTTTTTCTCAAACCTCAGCCAGGAAAGCAACACTTCTCTGGGGATTTTTCTCTCATAGTCCGAAGCTTTAAAAGCATAGGGATAGGCGACAATATCATCCACTTTGATTTTCATTTTTTCAGCTTCTTCGGTTGAAATACCCGGCTCCAGATCAACAACCCTCACCTCTATTTCATTGTTCTTGTTAGGATTATCGCTTTTAAGAAACTCAACCACTTGAGCACTCAATAGGAGGCTGTCCACTCCGGAACCGGTAACGGCGGGAGTAACACCAACGACTCCGCCTTCTATGGTAATGCTAGCGTCTTGACTACTTTTGAAACCGATACCGTATGTTTTCGCTATATTATTTTCTAAATTGGAAATCTTGAAATCATAATAAAGAGGTGTTTTGAATCCAAAGACTAGGGACTCCCAAAACACAATAACTTTTTTAATCTTAGACCCTCCCAAGCTTAAGGACTCGGCCAATTTTTGAGTGGTCTTCAAGCTGTCTATATTGATACCGGTGTTCTCTATACTGATTTTATTTTTCTTTCCCGCATAAACAAGATAAATCTGCTTTTCGTAAGCTGAATCTATTGATTTTCCAATTTCGACTTTAAGATTTTCAACCGGGACGCCGGATAAACTTTCTCCCATGAAAAAAACTCTTGGCGGAATCCGATCAAAACCCCAAATCAGAGGAAGTCCGACAATCAGAAGTAGGACGACAAGAAAAAAGATAAAAACAAACCTACCGACTAGTTTATTTTTTAAAAAAAAAGTCATAATTAAAATATACTAAAAATGGAATTTGCAAATATCCTATTTCAAGATTATGTATAGGCATCGATAATGTCAAATAAATTGACTAAGTTCTTTTTATAGTTTAAATCTTAATCATCTGATTTTATAATTTAATAGTTTTTCATGGCAGTTCCAAAGCAAAAAAGCTCAAAAGGCAGAACCAAAAGAAGAAGAGCCAATAAGAAGATCGAGGTTAAGAAATTGGTCAAATGTTCTCATTGTGGAAATTTAAAACTTGCTCACAATATTTGCCCCGTCTGTGGTTTTTACAAGGGCAGAGAAGTTGTAAACATGGTAGACAAGATTA
>CAIUEV010000069.1 GCA_903898335.1 uncultured bacterium
AATATTGGAAATTATTTTTATAAAGTTTAAAAATGAATTAATATGAATTAAAGAGGTGCTTTTTTAAAATTTTCTTAATGAGAATAATGCTAATTTCCGACCATGCGGATCCGCTGGCGGAAGTCGGTTCAAAGGAAGCGGGAGGGCAAAATATTTATGTTTTTTATCTGTCGAAATTTTTAAGTCGCCAAGGTGTTTACGTTGATGTCTTTACCCGTTGGGATAAAAAGAACAAGAAAGAAATAGTCCAAGTTAATAAATTTTTTAGAGTGATTCGAGTCAAAGCGGGGCCAAAAAGATATATGCCTCGAGATTTCTTTTTCAATTGTACAGATGAGTTCGCTGACAATGTTTTGAAGAGAATAAAAAAAGATGGCTTGAAATACGATATTATGCATTGCAACTATTGGTTTTCCGGGGTGATAGGCTTAAATTTAAAGAAAAAATTGAGTATTCCCATGCTCTATGTCTTTCATTCTATCGGCCAAGTTCGTTTCGATGCGCTTAAAAATTTGAAGCTGCAGAAGAAAGATTATATTTTTTTTCAGAAGCGAAATAGGTTCGAAAAAAAGATTGTTGAAGAATGTGATTTTGTGGTTTCAACCAGTCCGGTTGAAAAAAAATTGATTCAAAGAACCTTCGGAATTCCGGCTCAAAAAATAAAGTTCATTTCAATCGGAATAGATGATAATATTTTTTATCGAAGAAATCGCGGTCGATTGAGTCGGAAACTAAAAAGTCTTGTTTTTAAGCGAAAAATTGTGTTGTATGTCGGCAGGATAGAATGGAGGAAAGGGATAGGCACTTTACTGTATGCCTTTAAGGAGACTTTGAAAAATTTTCCTCGGGCGCGATTGCTGATTGTTGGCGGTGGAAAAACAAAGGCGGCACAAGCTTTGGATAAAAATGAAGTTGATCGATTAAAGAATATTACTCGGGAGCTGGCTTTGGATAAATCGGTTTTTTTCCTCGGACCGCATAAGCAGAAAGAACTCAACGCTTTTTATAATCTGGCCGATGTCTGTGTTGTCCCTTCATACTATGAGCCTTTCGGTATTGTACCGATCGAGTCGATGGCTTGCGGAACACCGGTAGTGGCCTCAAGAATCGGAGGCTTGCAGTATACGGTTAAAGATGGCGAGACGGGTTTTTTGGCGACAGTGAGAGACTATAAAGATTTATCTCTAAAAATAAATGGTATAATATCTAAAGATAAAAGTTTTTTTTCCAATGCTTGCGTGGAGAGAATAGAAGAGCATTTTTCCTGGGAGAAAATAGCTGAACAATATCAAAAATTTTTCTTAAAAATAGTTAAATAATTATTAAATAAAAAAGCAATGAAAATAGCCGTGGCTGTTCCGTTCGAAGAAAGAGTCCCGCCCGTTAAATATGGGGGAACCGAGCTGGTCGCCTATAACTTGGTGGAAAATTTGGTTAAAATGGGTCACGAAGTAACTTTATTGGCTTCCGGCGATTCGGAAACCAGCGCTAAGCTCCACCCGATTTTTAAGCGATCTTTGCGTAGTATGGAAGAAATGAAAGATATGAAGATGCGCGATTCTTACAAGTTCATGGGGGTGGGAGAAGTGGTCAGTTTTTTAGCTAAAGAAAATTTTGATATCATTCACAATCATATTGGCTGGAGACTATTGTCTTTTGAAGGCGCTCTTCCCTGCCCGGTGGTGACAACTCTGCACGGGCCTCTCGATGTCCCTTATCAGCAGGAAGTTTACAAAAAATATCAAAACTCTCGCTATATCAGTATTAGTCTTAATCAAAGAAAACCGCTGCCGGAATTGAATTTTGTCGGCAACGTTTATAATGGAATTGAGGTTGAAAAGTTTGAATTTGAGGAAAAGCCGAAAGATTATTTTGCCTTTCTAGCCAGAATGTCACCGGAAAAGGGACCTGTTCAAGCGATTGAAATAGCTAAAAGAGCCGGAGTAAAATTAATTATGGCCGCCAAAGTTGATGCTGTTGACGAAGATTATTTTAAGAGAGAGGTTGAGCCTTTGATCGATGAGGATCAAATAAAATTCATCGGTGAAGTTGGTCATTACGAAAAAGTGCAATTGCTTAAAAACTCCAAGGGGCTTATTGCTCCGATCCAGTGGGAAGAGCCATTCGGACTTTTCTTTGTGGAAGCGATGGTTTGCGGCGCTCCCGTCATCGCAATGAGACGCGGATCAGTGCCGGAGTTGGTGATTGATAAAAATACCGGGTTTATTTGCGATAATGTTGACGAAGCGGTGGAGAGAGTGGGAAGAATTGATGAAATAAAAAGATCGGATTGTCACGAGCATGTCAAAGCAAATTTTTCCTCCGAGAAAATGGCTGCTGATTATGTAAAAGTCTACGAGAAAGTTTTAGCCGGTAAATAGAATAGATTTGTTTTTACTATCAATAAAATAGGGGCGTCTACGATTGGCGTCTCTGTTTTATTTTACTCTTGATGAGCTCAAGAATTCCCGGAGTTATGGAAACCAATATGATGCCGATTATTACGATAGAGAAATTGTTTTTGACTAAAGGAATATTGCCGAAAAAATAGCCGGCCAGAGTCAATCCACAAATCCAAGCGGTGGCACCAAGAAAACTATAGGTAACAAATTTACGATATTGCATCTTCCCTACTCCCGCCACAAACGGCGCAAAGGTGCGAAAAATCGGCATAAAACGAGCCAAAAAAACGGTTTTACCTCCATGCTTGGCGTAAAATTCTTCGGTTTTGTCTATGTGCTCTTGGTTGATCGGAATGTATTTGTTTTTGACGATTTTCTTGCCGAAAAAATAGCCAATCCAATAGTTTGTATTATCTCCTCCGAAGGCGGCTAGCCACAGAACTGTAACTACATAAAAAATGTTAAGTGCCTCGGTGGCGGAGAACATGCCGCTGGCAAAAAGAAGTGAATCTCCCGGTAAAAAAGGAGTAAAAACCAGACCGGTTTCGGCAAAGACGATAGCGAAAAGAATGGCGTAAGTAAGGGCTCCAAATTGAGAAATTATTTCTCCCAGATGAGTATCGATATGCAGAATGAAGTCGATCAGGAACATAAAATTTGAATTAATATTTAATTTTTGCATTAAAAAAGCTAGAAAAATGCTAACATATTTTTTGAAAAATAAGAAAATAAAGGATTTTTGACTTTTTATTTTTTTCACATAGAATTAAAAAGTTAAGATTAAAAAATCCCATGAAAAATTTTAGCATTATCTCTTTCTATTTTTGGATGTTTTTGTTTAACCGCTTTTTTCGGCCGGTTTTGGCTTGCTCGGGATAAAGTAGATAAAAAATCCGACAGACCAAAACCGACCTTTACCGAGGTCGGTTTTTCAGTTTAAGGAGGGAAAAAAGTACCTTAAAAATTAACCAAAAAGATCAAGAAAGGCCAAAGAGGAGAGAAGTCATGGAAAAGTTGGTTTTTGTAGCGCACGAGAGAGATGTTTTCGCAATTCAAGTGCTCGATATTTTGAGAAAACAAGGTTATGAAACCAAGGCGATTGACGCTGGTTTTGCCGGAGAAAAAGATATCGCAATCTTTTCACTCAATGGAAACAGGGATAAAGTTCACTTTCCAAATCGACATGCACGTTTGGCGGCACACCGCTTGATTGAGGCGGGAGTGGTTCCAGATTGGGCCACTGCCACACCCTATTTGGCATGTGTGAAGGAGCATCCGAACGAGAAATTGAAAAAGAATTTGAAAAACTCGGTAGAACAAATCACCTTTCTTTATGAAGAATGGTTCGCCGGTATTCGAGGTTGCGCCTGCCCCTGGGGCTGTGAACCTAAAGGATCTTCAGTGGAGGCTTTTAACAACTGGGAGAAAAAATTTTTTTCAGATAAGGGTAAGGCGGCCTCGAGTGAAGCCAAAAAATTCTTGCGGAATCTTGATCCGCTTAATCATGATTGCTTGATTGAGGCGGTGAAGCGAGCCGGAAGCTCTGGGTTAAATATGATATCGGCTTTTTGCATCCATGCCAACAGTGATCGCAGTCGAGTTGTGAACAATCTAGATTCCCAGATTAAAAAAGCTTTTAGGAAATTTCTGGAAGAATCCCCGATTGATTCATTGAAGATAATGACTTTCGGTCCGGAAGACCTTGAAGTATTGGAAAACTACGATATGCTCGATATTGTTTTACCCGCTCTTCGAGAGAAGCCTGACGAATTGAAGAAAAACTGGGATTTAAGTTTAGACTTAGTGTCTTCGAGTAAAAAAGTTGAACTGATTCCGGTGAGAAAACTATTTGTCTCGGCTCAAAAAGTGATGCGAGCGAAAAAAGAGGCGGCCGAAAGAGCGGGTGAAATGTATGTAAAAATACAGAAGAACGAACCGCCGATTTTTAAGATGCTCTCGGATCAGGAAAAAAAATCTCGTTTACGCTCCGAAGCAACAACTTACTTGCTGCTGACGGATTATTTTTCCGATCTCACCTATCTTGGCTTTGAAGTGCATGCCGATTACTGGCGTTCAGGTCAGCTCTACAAATACGGTGATAAATTTTTACCGGTTTTGATGGCTCCTTCAATTTTGAGGCAACATTTCGGATCCTGGTACATGGATAAAGATCGAAGATCAAAAATAAAAAAACTTTTTGGTTAGTTCAAAAAAATAAAAGACGAGAATATTCTCGTCTTTTTTCTTAGTGGTTGTGGAGGATATTAGCGATTATATTACGTGCTCCGGATAGAAGAGCTCAAAGGCTCTTTTTTTGGTGACAATTTTGTTTGAATCACCGAAGAAAGCGTATTTTAGAACACGAATATACGCTTCTTGATTGTATGCATCTCTGAAGAGTAGAGCCGCTTTAAAGCTTACAGGAAGAATCTCTGCATTTTCAGGCGCGTTGTCTTTACACTGATCGCAGTACAAATTAGCCGGACTGATTCCCAGATTATAGCCACTGTTGGAAATGGAAAAATATTTTGCTTTTCCTTTATTGCAGTGGCATTTTCCTTTTATCATTCTCGACCGGCCTCTATCTCGGACGTTTTCCACTCTCAGTACAAGTCTTTCATATCTAGGATGTTGCATTCCGCCGATTATCCAGGAAAGATATTGTTGTCCCCCCGCAACAAACATTAGCTGCTCAACGGTTTTGCCTTTGTACTTGCCGAACCACAGTTCATAGCCCGGCCCCTTTTTAGTTGCCCCTTTTATCATCCAAGCCCTCCTTTGTAAAGTTCTTTGGAACAGAGCATAAAAACACGATAAAAAGTTTTAAGCAAGAGAAAATGGTCAATGTCGCATAATATTAGTAGATTCTCATTTTTGCTTTTCTTCCCTACCCTTCTTTTTGATGTTAAAATAAAAAATATTTTTAATTCAATAAATTGATTCCAAAAATAAAAAACAATGAGCGCTGGTTTTTGTTTGGAGCCTTAATTGTCGGTCTATCTTTAAGATTACAAGATATTTTTAGTAGAGATTTTTGGTATGACGAAGGCTTCACGGGCATTGCGGTAAGGGAAAATTTTTCAGGATTATTGGAAATGATAAAACAGGATGTCCATCCGCCATTATATTATTTTAGCTTAAAGGTTTTTTCCGGATTTTTTGATTACAGTGTTTTTGGAATTCGACTTTGGTCTTTGATTTTCGGTATGGCCTCCGTCGTTGTCGTTTTTCTGTTAAGTAAAAAACTTTTCGATTCGCGTTCGGCGGTTTTTGCTTCCTTGGTAGCGGCGTTTTCTCCTTTCGCTATTCAATATGCAGCCGAAGGTCGAATGTATTCAATGTTTGTTTTTTTTGTTCTGCTGGCAGTCTATTTTTTTGTTGTTGGTTTGCAAGAAAAAAAATCAAACGGTTTTCTTTGGCTCGGTTTTTTTGTTGGGTTGTCTTCCCTTACTCATTACATGGGCTTGATAATGCTACCAATTTTTTATTTAACATATATCGGTTGGAAAATTATTGAAGAAAAAAATCTGGAAAGCAGCATTAATAAAGAATCTTTAAAAAAATTATTTTTAAATTTTTTACCAAGTAAAAAACTGATTTTTGGACTCCTAATTTTTGGATTAATTTTTTCTTTTTGGGTACCAAATTTTATCTTTCATCTGGGAAAATCCAAAAATAGTAATCTGGATTGGATAAAGCCAGCCAGTTTTGGAGATATTCCGGTCAATATTCAAATGTTTATTTTTGGTACACCCTTGGGCGAAATGTCGGCGGGGATGCCTTCCCCGAATGAAATAGAAGGCGTCAATTGGCTTACTCTAAGTGTTATTTTCACGATTTTTTTAACTTCGCTTTTTATCTGGTCTCTGAGCCAACAAGAAAAAAAGAAAGAAATATTTCTGGTTTGGATGTTCTCTTTGGGCTTTATGGTCGAGATTTGGGCGCTTTCTCTTTTGGGAAAGAATTTTTTTGTGGCGCGCTACTTGATGTCGGCCGGTTTTTTTATTTTTATTCTCTTGGGCTATTGGCTATCACGATTACGCCTGGTTCATCTATTCATCGCTATTCTAATCTATTTCTCAATTTCAATATTAGCGGTTGATGTCGGATATTCCACCGGCTGGAACAAATTTAAAGCCGAAGCAAACAAATATTCCGAGAATAATTTTTATGTGCTTAATTCTTTTGATTATGTTATTGCCAAGTATTATTGGGGTGCAGACAGGCTGACTTTGTATAATCTTGACTGGCCGATTTATAATCCTGATTACTGGGCGGCCATAGGAAAAACTTTAAAGAGAACTGAAAAATTTTCCGATCTTAAAAACAATCCAAAAGCTTTGATTATTTCCAACGGTCCCCTGCCCCAAGAGAAGAAGCTGGATTCGGAATACAATTCAAATGATTGGGAAATTGTCAGTCAATATGACAATATTTTTATTTATCGATTGAAAAAATAATTTTTTATTTAAAAAAATGAGGGAACGCTTTAGCAGTTGCTCTGAAAACAGACCGTCAAATGAAAATCGTTTTTTGATTCCGGCTCTTGAAAAAATGGAGAAAAATAAGGACCGGCTTAACGAAATCGATATGAATAAATTCAGAGAAATGTATACGGATAAATTTGTCGATATCGATTTGGAGTACATTCAAGACAAGGAACAAGAATTTGAAGAGGAAGCTTCTTTTTCAAAAAAAGAAGTGAAAAGACGAGGAGAAATAATGGAGGCGGTTACTATTTTTAATCTTTCGAATTGGTTGGGAGAGAATGTCACGGCGCGCAAGGCTTCTCGGTTTGATGATATTAGAAACAAAATTGACGCGGTGGTTGAGATTGACCAAGAAACAAGTCGTGAAATTATGGCTTTGGCCATTGATGTGACACATGTTTCCGGTGCAGATAGAAATTCCGGACAGATTGGCAGAAATTTAGAAAAAAAATTACTCAGTATCAAAAAAGAAATTGAAAAAGGTCGGTTAGGG
The DNA here is from genome assembly GCA_903898335.1 of uncultured bacterium. GTDB lineage: Bacteria > Patescibacteriota > Minisyncoccia > CAIUEV01 > CAIUEV01 > CAIUEV01. Next base: position 7,386 of record CAIUEV010000069.1, read on the forward strand.
ACAATTAAATATTTTGAAAGCAGTGACGGAACTTTTCAGGGAAAGCTTTCCCAGATTCCACGGGTTGTTGTTGGGGTTGATACTAGAACTTTAATGCAACTGGTTGAGCTTTGGATTAACGACAAAGAAGAGGAAATAGAGAATCACTCGGTCGCTTTTCAGGTAATTGAAGAAATGATTATGCAACTAGAAACCTATTTGGAATATGCAAAAGAAATAAAACAGAATAAAGTTCAAAAAGCCTTGGAAAGACAGCTGAAAATCATTCAAAAAATCCAAGCGGACAAAATTGCAAACTCGAACGAATCGGAAATCGATTTTAGTTATCGAGAAAAAGATCGAGCTTTTCAAGAAATAAAATTGGGAATGGAGAATTTCAGTCGAATCTAGTTTCTGTTGTCGTTATCTTCTTCCTCATTCTCCTCTTCTTCATCTGAATTATCGTTTTGATTTTCGTTATCTGAGTTGTCGTTGCTGTTTTCTATGTCTTTCTCCTTCTCCGGAGTTGCTCCAGGGAGATCACCACTGTTATTGTTTTTGTTTATTTTTTCCTTCATTTTTTGAATTTCTTCCGGTGTTTTTTTAAGATAGTTTTCCTTCCAATCCAGTTGTTCTTCTGGGCTTAAGTTTTTAATCCATTCGGGCATTGGCGGTAAAGTATTTTCCCCGTTGTTTAAGTATCCTTTATCAATCCCTGGTGATGAACTTGTAGTGTAATCACTTCCTCGAGGATCCGGGAAGAAGTCGGTCGAGCCACCGTTGTCGAAATAATTGCCATTCTTTTGGCCTGTTTCATTTTCTTTTTCTACGAGATTCGCCCATTCATCCGGATTATATTCGTCCGGTTTGTTTTGTGGCTGACTATTATTGATCTCATTATTAATTCCCTGCCAATCATTCTGTTGCGATTTATTTTGCTCGTTTTTCTCAATTTCTTGATTTATTCCTTCCCATTCGTCTTGATAATTTTTTTGACTAACGGGGGATAAATTTTCAATTGAATTGAATGGGCTCACCTCTTCATTCTCTGTTGGCCATTCATCCGGATTATATTCGTCCGGTTTGTTTTGTGGTTGGCTATTATTTATTTCATTTTTCTCAATATCCTTGTTAATCTCCTCCCAATCTTTTTGGTAAGATTTGGTTTGCTCGCTTTTCTCAATTTCTTGGTTGATCGTCTCCCATTCGTTTGGTTTCATGCTCTCCAAGTCCTCTTCTATACCGGGTATTTCTTTTAAGGGATTGGAATCAATTTTCTCGATTGGATCGGCGTCGGTCGTTGTAGATTGTGTATTATTAGCGGTCGTACTTCCAGCTCCTTTATATTCATTTCCGTCTTTATCCACTAGCTTACCTTCATTATTGAGTGAAAATGATCGTGGCTCTCCCTGAGGAGGCTCTTCTGTTGTTTGTTGAGGAGTGTTTGTATCTATTGGCTCCTCGACTTTTTCAGTAGGAGTTTCCTCTTTATCTGGCTTATTGTATTCGGAGAACATTGATTGTAGATGTTCACCAACAACCTTTCCGATTTCTGTAGGGTTTTTGCTAGAATTTTTAACAAATCCGCTCAAATCATTAATGGCGTTTTCCTTAATACTTTCTGCAAAAGATTCGAAGAATCCCGGTTTTTCATTAGGTGTTTTTGTGTCTGATAAATATCTCATTTCTTGTAGGCTATCCATTTCTTGGTCGCTTAAAGACTCCAGTCCTTCTTCATATTTTTGTCTTTGAACTACAATTTCTTGATCGAGGTTTTTAAGGTAATCACGCCAATACAAATTTTCATTCTTTAGGAACTCGGCTTGTCTATCTACAAAATCAGTTTCATCCTTATCAAGTTTTTGGCCGTCTAACGGATTAATTTTATTGTCGGCGGCAAATCTATTTAGAGCTTCCTGAACTACTGTGCTGTTATCGCCGTAAAGGTTGTTGAAAATTGATTGGCGATGGTCTTGCATAGTAGCTAGATAATCGCCGGCGTTAGCGACATTGGAAACTCTTTGGGCTGATTGCTCGGCCTGTTCGGCCGAGACTGGAGGATTTGCAAAATCGTCCGAGAGAGAGCTTGTCGGATTTTCGTATGAGTTTGTTGTTAAAGTTGGGCTATCTTGGTCACCTTGATTGACGGTCGATTCGGATGATTGTTTTGGAGATTGTATCTTCGGGTTTTTTTCATCACCAGCACCCTCACTCATTGTGGTAAAATCACTATTAGTATTTTTTATAGTTTCTATATCTTTAATATTTTCAAAAGGATTTTCATGTCGGGGAGATCCACCAGCTAATTCATTTGGCGTAGGGATTGAACCCGGGACGCCCTCTCCCTCTTTTCCAAAAACTTCTTTGTCCGAAGGTTCTTGATCTGGATATTTAGAGGGTGTAGCTTGGATTGTTCCAATTTGTTCCATATCACTTGAAACATCCCCTGTTGAGTTGTTTGCGGTGGTACCTTTGTTCGAGTTGTTATATTCTTTTCCTGTTTCTTCATTTATTATTTTACCATCGGGGCCGACAACATAAGTGGTTTTTTCAGTCGGCTCAGAAATATCTTCCTCTTTAATGGTGACGTTTGACGGAGGCTGACCGATAATGTCATTTCCATTAGAACCGATTATTTTTCCTGTCTCGTAATTGTAGTTATCTGAAGTAAGAGGTTTTTCCGGCTTCGAAATCTCAGTAGGGGGCTCAATTTTTTCGTTGGAGGGTTCTTCAGTCTCTAGATTTCGCTTTCTTCTAGTATCTGGCGGTGACGGCATTGCAGTCTCCCCTCCAGGTCCGACACTCCCAATCGGTTGACTATCGTCGGTAATCTGAACGCTAGCGGTCATGGTTGACGGTGCTTCACCGTAAAGAGTTTTTCCCGATTCAGTCTCTGAAGCTGAACTTTCGAGAGTCAATTTTTGACTTTCCTCTTCTTTTTGAATTTTTTCGGTTCTTTGTCTTTGTTCTGCTGCCAATTCATTATTTTTTTCTTCAACAGTTTTACCTCCCCATCCCGAAGGTAATATTTTTTCCATCAAGCTCCTTTTGTCTTCTAAGACGTTTGTAGATTCTTGCAGGTCTTGAGCTGGAGTATAAGCTCCGCCATGCGGATCGGCGACAGAAAATTCTTTCGCGTCTTTTTCTAATTGTTCTTTTAGCAATTCCAACCTTTGATTTTTTTGATCTTCAAGTATGGCACGATTAAAATCCGGGTCTCCGCCTTCCGGTAAGCCTAGCACTTTTCTTTGCTCCGCTTGAGATTGTTCCAAAGCTTTTCTTTCGATTTCATATTTATCCGCCGTTTTATTTCCCACCCATTCCATCTCAGCATCTTTGTTCCACAGAGATCTAATATTTCTATCATAGAAAGTTCCCCACTCTCCCGTTTCTTCGTATCTCTTTAACTCCTCTGTCGCCTTCTCCGCTTTTACTTCGGGAGAATCTTCAAAGCTTTGTTTTATTTTTTTGAAGGCGCCGCTTGTTGCTTCGCTGGCTAATATCCCGGCACCAAGAGCTTTGGCTCCCGCTTTAGTCAAAAGCGAGCCACCTCCCGTAAGAATGCCGACTCCTGTTTGTGCAATTGTTTCTCCTGCAGTTAAAGGGTCTTTCGCTAAATAATCGAGGGAATTGGATATTGTTGGAGCGTTATTAACCATACTGGTGGCTTCTTTGGTGAGCTGATTCATTTCTGCCGTGTAGGGGTCCAGCGGCTTGCTTGTATCACTCATGCTTGAATTACCCTCAAAAATAGCTGAGCCATGAACGTCTCCAGGAGTAAAACTCGAATCTGCTTGTGCTGACCCCAGTTGAGTAGGAAGATTTTGTGTTTGTACACCGGAAAAAGATTTTGCCGATTCATCAGTGTAGTCAGCGCCTTTCTCTCCCCACTCAGAATAAATTTCTTTGGTCTGTCCATTTTCGTTCGTTTGAGTAACCCGCCCGCTCTCCGGATCGAAAGTAAAATTTTTACCATCCCTCGAGATTGATTGTGGTTGAGATTGTGAGGGATCTAAAAGTTCGTTTAATCCTAAATAAGACGCAATTTGAGCCTGAGTAAGTTTGTCAGAAACCTCTTCCTTTAAAGCGTTGCTCTCTTTAAAAATTTCCGAGTTATTCCTTAGATTAGAAAGATTTTCTCTCAAATCAGGAAAAAACTTATAATTTTTTTCTTTATTAAAAACTCCAGTATCAAGTATCTCTTGTATTCTACTGGTTCCATTAGCATTTATATAATCTTGAAATCTATCGTTTCTTAAGGCGGATATTTGCTCACTTTCATAGCCCAAAATCTTTGCTCCTTCTCGATCATTAAAAAAGTTTGTACTTATTTTTGCTATTTTATTACCCATACTTTGACCTTCAGGAAGCTCTGTCAACGCGGTATAAAGGTCTCGATTAACTGCGCTATCGGGCAAGCTTACTGTTTTGATAGTTTCCCCATCAGGGAGAGACACTTCATAGTATTCTTTCGGTTTCCAAGTCTCGGACATAGCACTGGTGTCATTGTAATAGGCTTTGTCTACTCTATCCGCTCGAAAAAGAGCTTGTTTTGTATCATCGGGCAAATCGACGGGATCTGCTTTACCAAAGCTTGCCATTCTTGCAGCATCCGTTTCTTGGTCTAGTGTGTTTAAATTGGTTCTATTTATATTTCCTATCTTATGGACACTTTCATCCAATGTTTTTCTCATTTCATCGGTTACTGGGATTTCTCTAATTATTTCATTTGTGCTGGTGTCTCGAACTGTTATTTTCTCCGCTTGAGCCCAGTATGCCCTAGAGAGCGATCCATCTAAGGCTTGATTTTCTCCAAGATTGGCCTTGACTTCCGGTAAGGCATCCATTGCAGCTTTTTTAATTGATGGAATTTCAGATGAATCTGTCGGAGGTAAAAGATAACTTTGTTCCTCAAGTTTTTTTAATAAATTCTGTGAAATTTCACTATTATTTATTACGGCAATTTGCTCTCCTTTTTTAGAAGTATAAATATTGTAGTCCCCTTCTCCCAATTTTTGTACTTGTTGTTCTAACGAAGCCGCCTCTCTTTTTGATGTAGAGGGGATTGGACCACTGACGCTGTTTTTTTGAAGGGTGCTCTTAATCGAGCCGGTTATATTTCCTATAGCTTTAGCTATGCTTTCTCCATTTTGAACTATGATGGCGCTAACTTTTTTTGGCCCGATGCTTATACCTAAAGATGGCGAAATATCTTTTCCTTCTAAATTTTGTTCAGTATTATTTTTTGTGGACTGAGTATTCAATAAATTGTTTCCAATCCAAAAAAACTCAAAACTAACAAAGAAAGTAAATAAAGCTAATATTGCTAAAACGATATTTTTCAATCGATAATTTTTGCTATTTTTTTCCATTTTCTAAAAAATTTGAATTTATTTTAATTTGTTGATAAAAGATTCTAACTCATCTATGTCTTCACCGATATCGGCAATCTTTCTGAATGTTTTCTTGCCAAAGGATTTATCCAGTAAACGCCCTAGCTTTATTATTTTTCCCGTCATTTCAGCTGTGACAAAAACTTCGAAAATTTCGTTTTTGTTTTTGTATTGAGATTGATTTTTTTCATATATTTTCTCAATCAGCTGATTTAAAATTTTTCTTTCTCTTACCTTCCCATTGCAAACTATTTGTAAAGATTCTTCATCTTGATCAAAATTTATAAATAACTCATCACCATTAATCAATTCTTGCCCATCTTCTGTTTTTTCCGCTTCTAAAACTTTTTTGTATCTTTTAGTTTGTTCGAATTCGTTTTTTATTAAAGGTAAATCCTTTGAGTCCTCAATTGCTTTAATTGTTAATTCTTCTACAACTCCTTCGTCGAGGATTCCGAAATGTCCGATAAATTCGTTTTCTCTTTTGAAGCTTTTTAATCCAGATCTGTAAACGTTATATTCGGAAGAATTCTCAAGTCTCTTAATTGACCCATATGATTTGAAATGAATCATTTCGTGAATAAGATTTTTCAGGAAAATAGTTTTCGAATTTTTTAATTGTTTTATTTCCGGCTCTCTTAAAACAATCAATTGTCCGAGAGAGATATAATAACTTTCAGTATTATCTCCTAGCTCTTTCGGCCAATTAACGTCGGAAGGAATTATATGTATATTATCAGCTGGTATGTTTAAATCAGGTTTATTAAAGTTATTCCGCAACTGGTTTGTTAGGCGATTGGCATGGTTGATTAAATAAACTTCTTCATCTTTTTTTTCTCTTTCGAAAAATATCACTCGAAGAACTTCTGGGATATTTTCTATTGATTCGTATTCTTTTATTAACTCTTCTTTATATTTTTTTTGATTTTTAAATATTTCTTCTGTGGCTCTGAAAACTTCTTCTCTCTCCTCCTTGCTAATATCCTGCCCTTTGCTTCCCAAAACCCTCTCAATTGAAGAGAATTTTTCTTTTGGTTTTTCTTTTTCTTCAACAGCCCCTCTTGGTTTTTCAAAGCTCATTCTGCTAAATTAATCGGATTATTATTTTAATGTTAGCGTTCCCAGCATTTCGGTGATAATTTTAACTTTTTTCGGGTATTCTTCCTTGGGAGCGGAGAGGGAAAAAACATGGTACCCCTGCCCTTTTTGGATCGCAGCCAAAAAATATTTTATATCTTTTCCATCCAGTTTGTATTCCACTTCAAAACCGATGCCGGGGTATTTTTCTTTTCCGTCATTTTGACTTTTGATAAATTTGGTTTCGTTGTAGAACTGACAATTTTTGTCTATTTTTTTGAAATTCTCTTTCTGATTTTCAACAAAAGAGACTATGTCTTTCCTTGTCGGATCTTTTTCCGAGCGCTCGTATTTTTTTATGCCGAGACCAAATTGAGGATCGCTTTTGTCTCGAAAAGCAAAATCGGCGTCATTGCTCTTGGCCACTTCAAGGCCTGATGGATAACTGATAGTCAATCCGACTTCGGGGTTTTCAAATTTTTTATCCAGAACAACTTTGTTCTCGATTGAAGAGATTGAGGAGTCATTTGTTTTTCTCCCGGTCAGGATAAAAATAATAGCTAAAATCAAAAACAACGACACACCTGAAACGGCGATGATTATTTTGGTACGATTTTGCATTTGTTTTTTTAATTTTTATTTTGGTGAATTATAACACTTTTTATTTCTTGTTGCTATTTTTTCCAAGACGGGAAAGAAGAATTTCGGTAGCCTCTTCGGCTGCGCTCACAGTATGAACCAAGTTTAATATTTCATCTCTGGAAAGAGATTTTTCGTCTCGTAGTTCGTTGGAAAGGCGGATGAGCTGACCAATTTCGGAGCCTGGACGGAAACCCAAGTTAATCCAATCGCGTCCACGAGTGACGTCGGCCGGCCGACCCATCTCCGCATTGATACCGGCTGCTTTCTTTAGGAGCCACTGACGAGCGGGAAATTTTTCTCGCGGGAGGAACATTTGCTCTCTGATTTCAGGGTCGAAGGATCCGCGGCCAAGGTGATCCGCTTCTGCGAGAAGGGTTAAGTCATTTATGTTTGCCGGATGGATTCTTTCAGCCAGGCGACGGATGGAAGAGTCTTTGACTTTACGTCCACGTAGATTCTCTTCAATATAGAAAGTCGTCGGAATAAGATGGTTGGTAACCAGTTTAACAACTTTATCTCGAGTGCGAAAATCAATGCCAATTGAGCTCAGGAATTTTTTAGTGGGTTCCTCCCCCGCCTGCTCGTGGCCGTGTGATTTTATACGATTGTCTTTAAACTCCGTAACGGCCGGTTTGCCAAAATCATGACAGAGAGAGGAAAGAAGAATGGATAATTTTTGATCATCTTCCAGATTCTCACGATTTACGATTTTAGCCGCTTCGTCGATAACCATTAGAGTGTGAATCCAAACATCACCTTCGGGATGCCATTCCGGATCTTGCTCCGTTTGCGCTAACGGAGGAAGCTCCGGATGTATTTCATTAAAAACCCCCAAATTCATGCCGGCGTTTAAGCCGAGAGAGGGTTTTTCTGATTTGAGGAGTAGTTTTTTCCACTCTTCTCCAATTCTTTCCTTCGGTTCCTCCTTTAATTTTGGAACGAGTTCGCGAATGACTTCCGCGCTTGTCTTCTCAATTTCCATGCCGAATCGGCCGACAAACTGAATAGCGCGTAGGACCCGAGCCGGATCGTCAACGAATCTTTCCGGATCAGTGACGCGCAAGATTCTTTTTTTGATATCTTCTCGTCCGTTAAAGGGATCAAAAATATCACCGCTCAATGGGTCGGCTGCCATTGAGTTCATTGTAAAATCTCTTCTTCTGGCGGCATCGGCGATGCTCATATGAGGATCAGTCTTGATCTCAAATCCACGGTGGCCCGCATCGATTTTTGAGTCGGTTCGAGGCAGTGAAACGTCGATTTCCAATCCGCTTTCCGTTCTAATTTTTAAAATTCCAAAAGCTTTTCCTACCTCCATAACCGTACCTACCGGTTGGATCACCTCTTCAATCCGGCTTGCTTCCAGGCCGTAAACTTCAATATCGAAATCTTTAGAAATCTTTCCCATAAAGAAATCGCGAACACCACCGCCGACCAATAAAGCTTTCCCTCCGCACTCGCGAATTATTTCAGCCAATTCAATTACTTTTTTGTAAGTTTCGGCATGTTCGGAGAAACCGCTTTTCTCCATTTTTTCAAGAAAATTATCGGGCAGCGGAAATTTCTCTGCGATTGGAACTTCCTGTCGTTCAAAACCGTTTTTCCTTTCTTCGTCGAGAGGTATTTTCTCAAAGGACATCTTTTTAATTTAAAATTTTAGATTTCTTCCAGACTCTTTTTAACATCTTGAAATTCATTTTCCACTTCTTTCAGTCTTTGTCGGCTTGCTTTTATTAACTCCGCCCCCTCTTTGACTTTCTCAAGGCCCTGTTCTACATCGACTTGCTCTTGGTTTTCAAACCAGTCGGAAATTTTTTCCAGTTTTTGAAGCGCTTCGGACAGATTGATTTTCTTCATTGAATTATATTTATTGGATTAATGTTTAATTATTTTTTTAACTTCCGATTCAACTTGACCATCTTTGAAAAAAACAGAAATTTCGTCTTCGGTTCCCAGATCATTAACTGATCTAATTAGTTTACCTCTTTTTCTTATTAAACTATAACCTAACTCAAGCTGTCTCTCCGGATTGTTTCTTCTAATCGATTTTTGAAAATTATTTAATTCAATTTCAGTGGTTTTTAATAATTTTTCAAAAAATATTTTTAAATTTTTAGCTTTTATGTCAATTGAGAAGCGAACATTTGAAAAATTTTGTTTTATTTTTTCTCCGTTTATTTTTATCTTTTGTTTGGCTTTTTCGAATCGATCGAAGATTTCTCGATAAAAATTTTCAAACTGGAAAGCCTTGTTTTCTACAAAATATTTTTTTTCAGACAACGATTCTTCAATTCGAAAGAAAATTGTTCTTTCGAAAGCCGTTAGCTGATCTTTCGCCCTTTCCCAACTCTTGTTGATACTTGAAGCTACAATAGAAGGAGTGGAACATTTTAAGTCAGCCACAAAATTCGCCAGAGGCTCGTCTTTATCATGGCCAATGCCACAGATAACCGGCCGAGGAAAGTTGGCGATTTTTCTGACCAAGTTTTCATTGTTGAAAGCTTGAAGACTTTCAAGGCTGCCGCCTCCTCGAATAATTACCAAAAGATCTATTTCTTGATCGGAGAAATAGTCAATGGCTTTCAGTAAATCATTGATGGCCATAGCCCCCTCGACTCGAGAATCCATAAAAATTATTTCATAACCGAATTGGCCGATATTGCTCATGAAATCATTAATTACAGCTCCGTCTCTTGAAGTAACTAATCCGATGCGATGAGGAAAATTCGGAATTTTTCTTTTTCGCGATTCATCAAAAAGGCCTTCCTCTTCAAGACGATTTTTTAATTCTTCATAAGCTTTTTTTAAGGCCCCCTCCCCCACTAATTCAACAAGCTCGGTTTTGAAAGATAATTTTCCGTACGGTTTGTAAATTTCCGGAACTCCGTGAATCAAAACCTCCAGTCCTTCTTGCAGTTCCACTCCGGAAAGTGCGTAGTTGTTTGCCCACATAAAACAGTTTAGTAAGCTCTCGTCGGTTTTATCCTTAACGGCGAAATAGGCGTGACCGTTCCGAAAATTTAAACTGGAAACTTCCCCCTGAACAATAGCTCTTGATTCAAAAAGTTTGTCGTTTAAGACATCAAGATACTGACTGACGGAAAAGATCTCCCCCGTTTCAGTTTGTGCCGGTTGGTCGAATAGACCTATGTTGGTACCGGTATTCTTTGCGGGAGTGGAATCAGAAAATTTTTTTACTATTTCTATAATTTCTCGACCGTATTCCTGAAATTTTTTTTCTTGAATACCTTTAATTGCTATCAGACCCTCCTTTGAAGTTGGCTTGAGTCGGGCAATCTCATCAATTACTTTATTGGGCAAAATTCGAAAAAGCTCAACTCCCTTCCTCTGAGCTGATTGAATCCTCCAAATTTTTAGCTGTTGCAGTAAATTTTCTTGCATAAAAATATTATCAATCTGGTAATTTTAAACCGATTTTATTTTTATAGTAAAAGAAAAATCTAGTATATAATAATTTAATTATAAGTATTCTTCTTAAAGTGATAAAAGCAGTGACAAAGAGCCATAAAATTGATAATCAAAATAATTTAAGGGCAAAAAAATATTTGTTTTTGTTTTTAGTTTTGCTTTTTTTAATAACTTCCCTTCCGTTTTATGTTGGAGCAAATAAAAAGCAAACAGACATAATTAAAGAAAAAAAATCCAACAAAAATTTGGACATCAAATCGCAACATAGGAAGGTCGAAATTGTCCCGGGCGAAATCTTGATCAAATTTAAAGAAAATAAAATCAATTTGAAGAAATTCAGCGATCAGAAAATAAAAAACAAAAAACAATTTTCGGGGTCGGCCGAAGAAAAAAATATTAGAAAATTAGGAGAGAAATACGGACTAAGAAAAAAAGATTTGATGGCAAAAGAAAATTATTCATTAATGGAAGTGACGGATGGAGAATCTCTGGAAAATAAAATAAAAAAAATCAAGCAAGCGCCGGAAGTGGAGTTGGCACAGCCCAATTTTAAATATTTCCCGGCCAGCGTCAGTCCTTTCGATGATACCGCCTACAATGATCAGTGGGGACTGAATAATACCGGTCAAACTATTAATTCCGATTCCCTATACAATAGTTCCACCGGAACGGCTGACGCCGATGTTGATGCGCCGGAGGCTTGGGCGATCTCCGATGGCGGAACAGACTCTGTTATTGCCGCCGTTTTGGATACGGGCGTGGCTTACAGTCATCCGGACTTAGCTTCGAGTATGTGGGATGGTTCCAGCTGTGTGAATGAAAATGGGGTCGCCATCATTGGGGGTTGTGTTCATGGCTATGATTATGATGATAATGATAATGATCCGGCACCGGACGATGAAAGTTTGGATTCGGGATCTTTCTCTCACGGAACACATATCGCCGGAATAATTGCCGGAGTCGACAACACACAAGGAGTGGTAGGGCTGGCTCCCAAAACAAAAATTATGGCAATTAAAGCAGCGGCGCTTACCACCTCGGAATTGGTCAAAGGAATCGCTTTTGCCGGACAAAACGGAGCAAAGATTATTAATGCCAGTTGGGGCGGAGGCGGAGACAGTGGAGCCGAGGATGCTTTGTTAAAAAATGCAATTAAAAATTTTAACGGTCTTTTTATTGCAGCGGCCGGTAACGACGGTGAGGATATTGACAGTCAATCGTATCTGCCTTGTTATTTTGCTTCCGATCCAACAGTCAATAATTTAATTTGTGTTGCTGCGACGACAAACAGAGACAACTTGGCCGGTTGGTCAAACTATGGAGACAGTCTGGTTTCTGTTGGAGCTCCCGGTCAGGATATTTATAGTACGATTGGAGAGGTGAAAAATGCCGAAGAATATTTTGATAACGATGCACTCGGCTCAGTCCCGAGCGGATTTTCGGAAGACGGCAACTGGCAAGTGCAAAACGCACCCGGTGCTTTTGGCTGGGCTGCCGGAGATAAAGTCCTCTTCGCTGATAATTCCCTTCCTTACTCTAATTCAATCAATACGACTTTTGGTAATACCGACCGGTACGATATGAGCGGAGCGACTACGGCCCATATTTCTTTTTATGTTGGCTGCGACACTGAAAGTGATGGAAACCCAAGTATATGGAAAGATTATTTGGTTTTGGAGATGAGTTCAAACGGAACAGACTTTACGGAGGTTGATCGATGGGATGAAGAGAATATTGGAGGCAGTAGTTATGGAGGTTGGCAGAAAGAAACTTTCAGTGGCTATATCGCTCCGGCTTATTTAACGGCTAATTTCAAATTTAGATTCCGTTGGGTGACAGATGGAGCGAATAATAATTATGGTGGTTGTGTTGTTGACGAGTTGAAAGTTAAAACCTACAAAAACAGTTCTTCCAATGGATACGAATATTATGACGGGACATCAATGGCGACACCTTTCGTTGTCGGATTGGCCGGATTAATTTGGGGGACGGACGGAGATCTGACTATTTCTCAAACAAAAAATCTGATATCTCAATCGGGAGATCTCCTCTCGGCGCTGAGTGGAAAAACGACCACCGGCCGCCGGATCAACGCTTACAAAGCTTTAACTTCAAAGACGGTAAACAGTCTGAGCTTTCCCAGTCTATCAATGGAAGCTACGGTCAACGAAGGGTCGAAGACGATAACATTAGAAGTTCCCTACGGTACCAATATATCTTCTCTGACACCGACAATAAGCTTTGTTGGTGTGAGCGTCAGTCCGGCTTCCGGTGTGGCACAAAATTTTAACAGTCCGATGGTGTATAGGGTCACGGCTTTAGACGGAACAACAGCTGATTACACAGTAACGGTTACGGTCGCAGCTGAATTGGAGAAAAAAATTAACTCTTTTGAGTTCAGATCATTAAATCCTTCTGTTTCCGCTTCAATCAACGAATCGGCCAGAACCGTTGAGGCCACTCTTCCCTATGGAACTGACCGATCGGCATTGGTGCCAACAATTTCTTTCGTTGGTAGCTCGATAAATCCGGTGAGCGGCGTGGCTCAGAATTTTTCCTCCCCGGTTATTTATACGATAACGGACGCTAACGGTATAACCAAAAATTATACGGTGACAATCTCGGTGGCGAAAAATCCGGCTAAGCGTATTCTCTCTTTCAATATTAATCATTTGAGGAATCAAATCGTCGGGACGATTGATGAAAACAATAAAACCATAAAATTAACCGTACCGAACGGAACCAATATTTCTTCTCTCGTCCCCTCGATAAGCATTGAAGGCGCTTCGATCAATCCGGCCTCGAATGTCGCACAAGATTTTGGAAGCTCTAAAACCTACACAGTCACGGCTGAAGATGGGACCTCGATCGAGTATGGGGTCTCTTTGGAAAAGACGGGTGAAGCCTATGTCTCGCGGATTCAAAAATCGGGAAATACCAAAGTTATTCTTGTGATTCAGGACTTAGTCATTTCAAGCAATAAAAAATATCGACCAACGACCGGCTCTTTGAACGGGCATCGAGTTAGAATTAGCAAGGCCAGAGTCTCCGGAAACAGAACGATTATGACAGTAAGCTGGCCTTACAAAAAATGGCCTCGCGGCAGTTATAATTTTAGCTTCAATTACAAGATTCCCGTTTCCAAAAAATCTTTTAACGTAAGAAATTTTACGACGGCCGGTAATGATTTTTGGCTCTAGAAAAAAGATTTTTTTCCTTTACCGTTTTTGAATAATCTGCTATAATTAGCTAATGTTGCGACAGCTTTTAATAAATAAAAAGGATAAAAAATGGAAAATAGAAAAGGCCGAATCCTCGTGGCTGAAGATGAAAGACCGATAGCTCGAGCAATCGAATTGAAACTTATGCACGAAGGATATGAGGTGGTTTGCGCCGCCAATGGATTAGAGGCGCTGGAAAAAATAAAGGAAGAAAATTTTGATTTGATACTTTTGGATTTGGTGATGCCGGAAATGAACGGTTTTGAATTGTTGCAAAAAATGAAGGACAAAAACATCGGTATTCCGGCGATTATTCTTTCGAATCTTGGTCAGGAGGCGGATATGGATAAAGTTCGTCAATTGGGGGTGGCGGATTATTTTATCAAATCAAATACGCCCATAATAAAAATAGTGGAGAAAATAAATTCTATTCTATAAAAAACAAATAAAAAATGAATATAGAGGAAAAACAACTAAAGGAGATTTTGCTCGGACAAAATTATGTGACGGCCGAGGATATTAAAAAAGCGGAAGATTTCATTGCCGGCTCAGGAAAAGAGACAGGAGTGATTGATTATCTTTTGAATAACGGTCTTTTGACAAAAGATCTGTTGGGCCAGGCTGTTGCTGAGGCTTTCGGGGTGCCTTACGCCGATTTAAATTCTAACCAACCCGGCCAAGATCAGATTAGAATTATTCCGGAAGATATCGCTCAAAAATTGAGAATTGTTCTTTTTACTCAGGAGGGCGAATATTTGATGATTGCTACTGATAATCCTGCGACACCAAACCTAGCCGAAACGTTGGAAAGTATTTTTTCCGGCAATAAAATAATCATTGCCTATTCCCTACCGGAAGACATTGATACGGCCTTTCTGCATTATCGAAAAACTTTGGAGACGCGTTTTTCGAAAATTATTCAAGAAGAAAAAAGAGTCGCTCCGGAAATCTTGGAAGAAATTTTCAATGATGCAATTACTTTGAGAGCTTCGGATATTCATTTTGAACCTCAGGGAGAGGAGATCGTCGTGCGTTTCAGGATCGACGGAGTTCTGCATGAGAGCGGAAGAATTCCCTACAAATACTACGAGAATATTCTCAACAGAATAAAGGTTCAAAGTCGTTTAAGAATTGATGAACACTTTTCAGCTCAGGACGGATCGATGCGTCACGAAAAAGACGGCGGAATATTCGATCTCCGAGTTTCGATAATCCCGACGGTTGAGGGTGAAAAGGTGGTTTTTCGTATTGCCGCTTCCTATGTCAAAGGTTTTGACCTTGGAACGCTCGGACTTTCAGAACAGCATCAGGCGGTTCTGGAGCAAGCCTCTCGAAAACCTTTTGGAATGGTAATGGTCGTTGGTCCGACCGGATCTGGCAAGACCACCACTCTTTATTCGGTTTTAAAATTATTAAACAGGCCGGAAGTTAATATCACCACCATTGAAGATCCGGTTGAATACAAAATAAAAGGCATAAATCAAATTCAGATTAATCCCCAAACAGGCTTGACTTTTGCCAAAGGTTTAAGATCGATAGTTCGACAAGACCCCGACATTGTTTTGGTGGGGGAAATCCGAGACAAAGAAACAGTTAATATCGCTGTTAATGCGGCTTTGACCGGTCATTTGATGCTTTCAACTTTTCATTCCAACGATGCGGCTACCGCAATCCCAAGATTATTAGACATGGGGACTGAGCCTTTTTTGTTGGCTTCCACTCTGGAAGTTATTTTGGCTCAAAGGCTGGTGAGAAGAATTTGCGAGAATTGCAAACAAAGCGTTGAAGTCTCAATCCAGGATGTTGCCAAAATTTTACCCAAGCCGGAACGATTTATTAAAGGTAAAAAAATAACTTTTTATCAAGGAAAGGGGTGCAACGCTTGCGGTTATTCGGGGTTCCATGGTCGCAGCGCCATTTTTGAGTTTATTCAAATTTCTTCAAAAATAAAAAATGCAATTTTAAAGAATCCTTCATCGGAGGAGATTTGGAAATTGGCCAGAGATGAGGGTTCCACTTCCCTCTTTGAGGACGGTATTACAAAAGTGGTAAACGGAGTAACTACCCTCGAAGAATTATTAAGAGTGGCCGAGCCGCCTAAACAATAAAAAAAGAGAAAAATGGTTGAGAAGACCAAAAAAACAAAAAAATTAAGATTGATTTTGGCGGTTGGCATTAGCCAAGACATTGATTATTTCACTGAGAATTTAAGTATGTTGGTGGCCTCCGGTATGCCGATTATTAATGCCATTCAAGCTATTGGAAGCGAGATGAAAACTCGACTGATGAGAAAAATCGCCGATGAAATAGTGGAAGATATTTTAGCCGGATCCCCTCTTTGGGTGGCTCTTGAAAATACCGGAATTATGCCGATACACACCATTTCACTGATTCGATTGGGAGAAGAGTCGGGAAAGTTGGCTGAAAATTTAAAAATAGCAGCCTTTGAGCAGGAGAAAGATAGAATTTTTAAGTCAAAGATCAGATCGGCTATGATGTATCCGGTTTTTGTTTTGACTTTGACTTTAATTATCGGTATCGGAGTGGCTTGGTTTATTCTGCCCAGACTGGCGGTGGTTTTTTCTCAGATGTATATCGAGCTTCCATTTATTACCGATATACTGATTCGTTTTGGTAGCTTTCTGGGTAAATATGGGCAGTATGCAATTCCGGCTTTCATCGTTTTTCTTTTTTTTCTGATCTACTTTGTTTTTTATTTTTCAAAAACTAAGGTTATCGGGCAGATAATTCTATTTTCCGCTCCCGGGGTTAGCAGACTCATTAGAGAGGTGGAGCTGGCCAGATTCGGATATCTGCTCGGTACATTGTTAAAGGCCGGATTGCCGGTCGTTAACGCTTTAAATTCTTTAGAGAGCGCAACGGTTTCTCCCCATTACAGAAAATTATGTAATCATTTAACCAGAAGTATCGGAGAGGGAAACTCTTTCCAGAGCAGTTTTGCTAACTTTCCAGGGATAAAAAGGGTTTTGCCTGGACCGGTTCAGCAAATGATTATTGCCGGAGAAAAATCAGGAAATTTAGCTGAGACATTATTAAAAATCGGAGAAAGTTATGAAGCAAAAAGTGAATCCACCACTAAAAACTTATCTGTGATATTGGAGCCTGTACTTTTAGTTATTGTTTGGCTGGGCGTAGTAGCTGTTGCTCTGGCTGTAATATTGCCAATCTATAGTTTAATTGGCGGTTTAAATTCTAGTGGCGGTAATAACAAAAACCAATCCCCTGCCCCTTCGCCGGCTCAGATAGAAGTGGCCGATGTCGAAAAAACCGAAACCGCCTTAGAGAATAAAGACAAAAAAATAGAAATCTTACCGACCGGTAAAGGAAGTTTGAATGTAAGAGAAACCCCCTCTTTAGATGGCAAAATAATTTCCAAG
The DNA here is from genome assembly GCA_903898335.1 of uncultured bacterium. Taxonomy (GTDB): domain Bacteria; phylum Patescibacteriota; class Minisyncoccia; order CAIUEV01; family CAIUEV01; genus CAIUEV01. Next base: position 24,525 of record CAIUEV010000069.1, read on the forward strand.
GCAAAAGCTAAGGAAAATTATGTTTATAAAACAATAAAAAACGACTGGTACGAAATAATTTTAGCTGACGGAAAAACCGGTTGGGTAGCGGCCGGCTCCGTTGAGGAACTTAAATAATAGCGACCAAAATAAAATAAATTTTTTATGACAGTTATGTCGAAAGATAAAAAAGCAAAAAGAACCAATTTTAAAATCTTAGATAAAGAAGAGAAGTCAAAAAAAATTCTTGAAGGTTTGCCGTCCGGAATTCTCGGAGTTGATCCCAAGACCAGGAAATTTGTCTTTGCCAATCAAAAAATGACTGAAATCCTTGGTTACACCAAGAAAGAGATTTTAAATTTGGGAATCAAAGATATCCATCCGAAAGACGATCTGGCGTTTGTTCTGAATCAATTCAAAAAACAAGTTAAGGGTGAAATCGCAACGGCTGCAGCCTTACCGGTTTTGAGGAAAAATAAAGAAATAATCTATTGTGATGTCAATACAGTAAATGAGCCAATTGAGGGTAGAGAGATGATTTTAGGAGTTTTCACAGATGTTAATGAAAGGGCTAATGCTGAAAAAAGCTTAAGAGAATTTCAAAACATTATAGAAAAAAGTAACGTGGTCGTTTTTATTTGGTTGAACAAAAAAGGATGGCCGGTTAAATATGTTTCGCAGAATGTTAAAAATATTTTTGGCTACTCGGCTGATGACTTTGTACAAAAAAGAGTATCTTACGAACAATGTATTCATCCTGAGGACTTATCTCGAGTTACCAAAGAAGTCGGTAAGGGTAGTAAAGATGCCAGAAAGAGCAGTTTCTCTCACCTGCCCTATAGGATTATTAATAAAAAGGGTGAAATTAGAACCATTAACGATCAAACGATTGTTATCAGAAATAAAAAAAATAAGATTATCGAGTACCAAGGGGTTATCGAGGACGTGAGCGGAGTCGAAAATAATAAACGTTTATTGGAGGAGAAAATTAAAGATATGGAGAAGATGAACCAGTATATGGTGGGGAGAGAGCTTAAAATGATTGAGCTCAAAAAGCAACTCACCGATTGTCAATCAAAAATAAAATTTAATTTAAAAAAATGAAAGAATCTATTTATGGAGTTGATCTTGAAGGTAATATTACTCCGATTATGGTTAGAGATGCGATATTGAAGTGTTTTACTCAGGCTCATTGCATTGACTCGGGAATAGGAGAAAAAGAAGAAAACGGGAAAATCAATCATCAATATTGTTTGGAAATCGTTAAGAAAGCTTTCTCTGAAGCCGGTCAAGATTTTGACAAGCCGACAAAAGAAGGAATTCTCAGATCGATGGATGTTTTAGCTGAGTTTTCGAAAAAATTTCGCGACCAGGAAATTGTTCAGAAGAACTATTCAAGCATTCTCCAATTGGTCAATAAACTTAAATAAAAAAATTCATGATCAAGCTTTCGATAAAAATAAAAATATCTTTGGTGATTTTAGCGGTCGGCTTGCTTTTGGGCTTATTGATAAACGCTTTTATTTATAAGTATTTGATGGATACTTTGACCTCTCATAATGTTATTGACTCCGAGAAAATATCCGCTGAGCAAGTCAAGGAAATTTCCGCCGTTTTTGATAAATATCAACTTTTCAGCAAAATGTTGGGAACTCGAACAAGAGTGGAGGAATATCTTTTAGATCAAAGCGAAGAAAGACGAAGTGAACTGCTTGGAATATTCAAAGAATACGATGAACCGGAGGAGGACATCCTTTCAATATATTTGATGAACCGGGAAGGGTTGACCTTGATTTCTACCGATCCGAGCTTCGTCAATCAAAATTATGCTTTTAGAAGTTACTTTCAGAAAGCTGCGGAGGGCGAGCCTTTTGTCGAAGCGGTCTTGGGGAAAACAAGCCATCAGTTGGGTTACTACTTTTCTTACCCCGTCGAGGTCAATTCAGAAATTATCGGGGTTTTGGTGGTTAAAGTTGATGAGAAGGCTATCAATGAGTCTTTCGGCCGAGCTGACTCAGAACATGGTAACAAGTCTATGCTAACAGACGGTCTGGGCGTTGTAACCGCTACCAATGTGCCTGAAAGAATACTCAAGAGCCTTGGACCCCTATCGATTGAAGAGGCTGACTCTTTACATAAAAGCAAGAAATTTTTGGAGGAAAAAATTGACTCTTTACAGTATAAAGATGTCCGTATGGCGATTTTAAATTACTCGGCTCCTCAAAATATTCTTTTCTATGACGAAGTTGACAGAGAGAAAGAATATTTATTTGTTAACAAAATCGGGAATTATCCTTTTTTCTTGGTGGTAGAAACGAGCGAAGAAGAGATAAAAGAAACGGTCTTTGAAATTATCGAAACAATCAGTATTTACATATTGGCAGTCATATTGATTTTTGTAATTTTAGGATATTTCTTGGTGAAGAAATTTTTGATCAGCAATCTTTTGATCTTCAATGAAGTTGCTAAGGCGATTGCTCATGGGGATTTTTCGGTAAAATCAAAGATAATCAGAGGCGACGAGATAGGCGATTTGGCGAGGAGTATAGATGAAATGGCGGAAAAATTACAGCAAGCGAGAGAAAATATCGAGAAAAAGGTGGCTGATAGAACGGCCGATTTACAAAAGCTGAATCGGGTTTTGACCGGCAGAGAATTGAAGATGATTGAACTCAAAAATAAAATTAAAGATTTAGAAAAAAAATTAAAAAATAAATAATATGGAGTATTTTTTTGACTATTTTCCAATAATTTTTCTCGGGATTTTTATCGGTGTAACCATCTTTTTGTTTATTCTTTATCGAAAAAAGATGTTTGAGGTTTTCTTGAGAAAATATAGTGTCAGAAATAAGATATCAATTAGTTTTCTTTTTATATTTTTCATCTCGGTTTCTCTGATCGCTCTGGCTATTGCTTTTCAAAATTATCAAATAATAGAGAATGAAGTCGGTAATCATTTAAAATCGGTGGGCAGTTCCAGGGCGCAACATATCGAAACTTATTTTGAGCAGAACATAGAAAGATTGAAGTTAGTGACCAGTCGAACAGCCCTCAGGAAGGCTTTAGCTAACTATAACCATAACCCAAATCAAGCCGATCTGGATAATATCAAAAACATAATAAAAGACGCTCAGTCTTCTGTTGAAGATCTGGAGGGAATTTGTATTTTGAGTCTAGATGGATCTGCTTTGGCCTCGACCAAGGAGGAATATTGCGGTAAAGATTTCAGTGGAGAAGATTTTTTTATCCAGGGCAAGGAAAGATCCGGGATTTATTTTGTTGAAGAGGCGGGAAATTTTAAAATATTTGCCTCCGGTCCGATGTTGCTCGAAAATGAGTTGATCGGAGTTGGTTTAACAATGGTTAAGATTGATAAGCTGACCGAAATAGTCAGAAATCGAGTCGGATTAGGGAAAACGGGCGAGGCTCTTATCGCTTTTTATAACGATAAAAATGAAATTGTTTTTCCCATAAATCGATTATTTGAAAAAGATAAACTGGTGGCCGGTTTTGAAGATGAAGAGATTGCAGAGGCGACCAAACAGGTTTTGATGGGTAATGAAATTTTTTTGAGTAACACTCTCGATTATCGAGGTGAAAAAGTTATGGCGGTTTCTGAGTATATCGATTTAGCTAAATTGGGATTGGTTGTGAAGATAGATAGATCCGAGGCGCTGTCGGGCTTACGTAACTTACTTTTGTTCTATATCCTAATAATGGCTTTGTTTACAATAGTTTATTATTTCACATCTTTTTTTGTCGCCAGCCTACTAACCAAGCCTCTGGATAAAATTCGTCTGGAAATTCGGGATATAGAAAAAAGAGGCTTTAAATATCGGCTAAAAATATCGGGTAATGATGAGCTGGCTGAGCTGTCGGAAGCCTTCAAGCAATTTGCCGATAGAGTCAGAAATTCTCGTAAAGAAATAAATCAAAAAGTTAAAAGTCAAACAGAAGAAATTATTGGTCGCTCAAGGGACATGGAAAATCAGCAAAAAGCGATTTTGAATATATTAGAAGACGTGGAGGAGGAGAAAAATAAAGTGGGATTATTGGCCTCCGATTTGGAAAAATTTAAATTGGCGGTGGACAATGCTTCCGACCATATTGTTATCACTGATTCTGAAGGAATGGTTATTTACGGAAACAGTGTGGTGGAAAAAATTACCGGCTACAGTGTTAAGGAGGCTTTCGGGAAGAAGGTGGGAACTCTTTGGAAAAAGCCGATGGAGCAATCTTACTATGAGAATCTCTGGAAAACCATCAAAAAAGATAAAAAGCCCTTTATCGGTCAAGTGACCAATAGACGGAAGAATGGTGAAGAATATGAAGCTTCTATCAGCATTGCTCCGGTTTTGGACGACGATGGGAAGATTCTCTATTTCGTCGGAATAGAAAGAGATATCACCAAGGAAAAAGAAGTGGATAAGGCCAAAACGGAATTTGTGTCGTTGGCTTCTCATCAGCTCAGGACTCCCCTTTCAGCTATCGGCTGGTACGCTGAAATGTTGTTGAACGGTGATGCCGGTCGGATAAGTCCGGCCCAGTCGGAATATATCGAGGAGATTTATCGAGGCAATAAAAGAATGGTTCAATTGGTCAATGCCCTTCTCGATGTCTCAAGATTGGAGCTGGGAACTTTTATCGTTGAGCCGGAACCGATAAATATTTTTGAAGTTGCCGATGGCGCCATCGAAGAACTGTCGCACAAGATTAGAGAGAAAAAACTTAAGTTCAGTAAGAAGTATGATACAAGAATTAAAACCTTGAATTTAGATGAAAAATTGACAATGATTATTTTCCAGAACTTGCTGTCGAATTCTGTTAAATACACTCAAAATGGGGGTAAAATTCACTTAAAGATTGAAAAAGGCTCTAAATATATCGAAATAGAAGTTTCCGATAATGGTTTTGGTATTCCCAAATCTCAACAGGATAAGATTTTCGATAAGCTTTTTCGGGCGGATAATATTAAGGCAACGGATACTGATGGAACCGGTTTAGGACTATACATCTTAAAACAGATTATTGATCAATCGGGCGGTAAGATTTGGTTTAGCTCGGCTGAAGGTCGCGGAACTAAATTTTATGTCAGGTTACCCTTGAGTGGAATGAAGGAGCGCAAAGGGATCAGGAAGCTTTCCGAATAAGCCTGAATGAATTAAAATCAAAAAAAGATGCAGCTAAAAAGCAAAAAAATAAAATCAGGTTTTACTCTTTTGGAGATGTTGCTTTCAGTGGCGTTGATTGCTATTGTCGCCGGAATCTCAATGCCTGTTTACTATGCTCTTCAAGTGCGAAGTGATTTGGATATTACTGTAACGGAAATTGTTCAGACGGCCAGAAGAGCGGAGCTAATGGCTCAGGCCAATGAGAGTGATGATGATTGGGGGGTTAGATTGAACTCGGGTTCGCTGTTACTTTTCAAGGGCGACAGTTATGCGACTCGAGACCAGGATTTTGATGAAGTGATAGATATCCCAAGTAATATATCTTTTGGGGGTTTGAATGAAATAGTTTTCGAGAAATTTTCCGGCGTTCCCTCGGCTTCAGGAACTATTACTGTAAATTCAATTATTAACGAAAGCATAAACATAACTATCAATGAAAAAGGCGGGATTGATTACTAAAAATAAAAATTCGGGATTTTCTCTAGTTGAAGTTTTATTGGCTATTTCAATCCTTGTGCTGCTTTTAACCGGCATGTCAGGGGCCTTCCTTTATGGACAAGAATCAATAATGTTGGCCGGAAACCGGGCCAGGGCGGTTATGCTGGCAGAGGAAGGTCTAGAGGCGATAAGAAATATTCGAGATGAAGCCTTTGACAATCTATCGGACGGAGTTTACGGTCTTACTGTTTCTGGTGGAAACTGGACCTTATCTGGATCATCTGACACGACGGGTATTTTCAATCGCCAAATCAGGGTTGCTTCTTTGAATGACAACCGAAAAGAGATAATCTCGACTGTCAATTGGCAACAGAATGCTCAAAGAACCGGCGAATTCTCCTCTGGCACGGTTTTGAGTAATTGGCGAGTAGAGAAAGAGGAGAAATGCCAAAACCAGTCGGATAATTTGGAGATTGATTATTCTAACAAGAAGCTCATTTTAAGTGGTAAAACCATGATCCAAATTTATCTGGAAAATACCAGTCCGGATTGCGATATTGTTATTAAAAGTATATTGCCAACGTGGACTCCCAACAATCCGGCCAACCGAAGAGTCCTCAAAGTAAGAATAGGCGGAACTACTGTTTGGACGGGAACTTCACCCAGTGGAACGGTCTTGGATATCACCGATACTACTTTAGCAAAATCTTCCGGCCCGATTGAAATTCAGATGGACTTCAACTCCTCCGTCAGTAGTCGAAATTTTACTTTCGTCTATACAATGATTGACGATTCAACCAAAACAATAAGCGGACTTCAATTTTAATTTTATGATTTTAAAGAAAAATAAAACAGGCTTTACGATTATTGAAATTTTACTTTACGTGGGAATTTCTTCCATCGTTCTTTCTTCAATAGCTGTTTTTACGGCTGGAATGCTGCAAGCGAGGGTTAAAAGCCAGACGATGGCCGAAGTGGAACAGCAGGGCCTTGAGACGATGCAGATGATCACTCAAACCGTTAGAAATGCTCATCAAATAAATTCACCGAATGTAGGTAATGAGTCATCCAGCCTCTCGATAGACGTTGAATCGGTAGATAAAAGCCCGACCGTATTTGATTCTTCAGCCGGAAAGGTAAGAATTAAAGAAGGATCCGGCAGCTACATAGCATTAACCAATTCAAGAGTATCGGTTTCCGACTTAAAATTTAGAAATCTTTCTCGAGGCCAAACGCCGGGTATAATTGAACTTTCTTTCCATGTCGAGTATATAAATAGTTCAGGTCGAAACGAATATGATTTTGGTCAAGACTTTAAAAGCAGTGTTACTTTGCGTCGTGATTAATTAGCCTATCTCGATAAAATGAAACGAAAATTTTGTTCCACAAAAAATGGTTTTGTTGTTTTGGTAAGTGTGTTGGTGGCGGGAGCGGCGGCTGCGGCTATTACTGTCTCACTACTTCTCTCCGGATCTATTTTTTTAAAGTCGGGAATATCTTTGGATCGTTCCGTTAAAGCCAAAAGCCTAGTGAATGCTTGCGCGGAAGAAGCTCTGATGCAGATTCGTGACAACGCGGAGTATGAGGGGACGGGAAACCTGAATTTAAATGGAGGAACTTGCAACTACACGGTTGTGAAAGGAGCGGAAGAAAACAGAAGTCTTAACGTGGAGGGGTCAGTTGATGAGGTGATAAGAAGAATCAAAATTCAAATTAATGCGATTTATCCGAAAATAAATGTTACCTATTGGCAAGAAGTTGCCGATTTCTAGTTTCTTGACTATAATTAACCAAAATCAATTAAAATAAAAAAATGAAAAATCAAAAAAACAAAAAAGGATTTACTCTGATC
>CAIUEV010000070.1 GCA_903898335.1 uncultured bacterium
GCCTGTTTGAAACACTTGACAAAAAATAAAAGAGATGATAGGCAATGCACAGTTCTTTAAGTTTATTTTTTTCAAAAGGAGGTGCTTCATGGATGATTGAGCTTTTCAAAAAAAACCAATCTACTCCATTTAGATGAGTAATGGTTTAAAAACTGAAAATCAATCATCGAAATTAGCACCGGAATAGGAGAAAAGAGATGAACGACAACGACTAAAAACTAAATAGGTTGCACTAAGTCAAGGCTTGAGATTAAATCCTCGAGCCTTTTTTCTTTTAGCAAGAATTTTGGCTTGCTCCCAAGCCAAATTGAATATCACTCTAAGAGTTTTAGTTATTTCTTTGTTCTCAATAACCAATCCAGAGAAAGGTTTTTTTTGGGTTACTATTCTGACTCTATTGCTAAAAAAGGCGATATCGCAAGTAATTGGATGCTCCTTTGAGGAAAGAACCACTCTTTGGGAACTGTTCTTTTTTTGGTTTAAATCGTCATTTATTATTGATCTAACCTTTATTTTTTTATTTTGCCTTCTTAAACTCATCGAATCGAGATCCTCGCTGGAAAATATTTCTTTCAAAAGATCGAAGGAATAAATCATATCTACTGTTTTATCATTATTGTGAAGGTATAATTCTTCTGATATTGCCATCAGTCCTTCTTTCCCCTCGAAATATCTCACAGTCGGTTTTTCTTGTTTGGAGAAATCCAAAGCTTTGAGCTCCGGCAGAATTTTTTCCAAATAAGTTCTCTTTCTTTTTATCTCCTGTTCTTGGGAGCGGAAAAGCAAAACCAATTTTTCCGGATTTTCCGAATAAAAAAATTGTTTTTTGCCTTCATGAGAGCTACTGGTTAATCCTTTTTTGGCAAGGCTTTCTATGACGACATAAGTCGTGGCTCGATTCACGCCCGCTTTTTTGGCAATCTCTTGAACGGAAGATTTACCCAGCTCCAAATTAGCCAAATAAATTTTGGCCTCTTTCTCTGTTAAACCTAAATTAACTAGCTCGCGAAAGTTCATAGATTGTTAATAAATGATTATTTGAAATGATAGCAAATAAAAAGAGAATAATAAAATAAAATTTTTTTGCTAAAATTCTTTAGTTGTATTTTATAATAAAACAAGTGGAGAAAAATAAATTATTTCATTTGCGTAGTGTCTTTTATGGGCATAATTGAAGTCAAGAAACTGACGAAGCAATTTAAGGACGCCAAAGCGGTAAAGGGGATCTCTTTTTCGGTTGAAGAAGGAGAGATTTTTGGATTTCTCGGGCCGAACGGGGCGGGAAAGTCAACGACGATTAATATTCTTTCCACTCTAATCACTCCAACCGGAGGGAGTGCCAAAATCAACGGTTTTGACATTGAAAAAGAAACAGATGAGGTGAGAAAATCAATCGGGTTGGTTTTTCAAGATCCATCACTGGACGAACGATTGACGGCGGAAGAAAATTTAATCTTTCACGCTAGGCTTTATGGGCTGAAGAAAAAAGAATACATCAAAAGAATCGCTGAAGTTTTGAAGCTGGTCGACCTGACGGAGAAAAAAGATAATTTAGTTAAATCCTTTTCCGGTGGTATGAAAAGGCGTTTGGAAATTGCGCGGGGCTTAACTCATTATCCGAGAGTTTTGTTTCTGGATGAGCCGACTTTGGGATTGGATCCCCAGACCCGTTTCAATATTTGGGAATATGTTCTAAAGCTGAGAAAAGAGCACAAGATGACGATTTTTATGACGACTCATTACATGCAGGAGGCGGAATATTGTGATCGTATCGCTATCATAGACAGTGGCAAAATAATTGCCTTGGATACGCCGGCTCAGTTGAAAAGATTGGTCGGCAAAAACAGCATCGAAGAGGTTTTTCTTCAGTTAACCGGTCGAAAAATCAGAGAAGAAGAGGCCTCAACTCAGGAACAATTTAGAAATCAGATTATGGCTCATCGAAGAAGATAAAATATTTTTATGCATTTCATTCAGGCAGTCACTACAATCTGGGAAAGAGAAGTCAAAAGATATGGGCGTGATCGGGCTCGGCTCGTTTCCACTTTTTTTCAACCCATTATGTTCTTGGTTATCTTCGGCTCCGGTCTGCGTAATCCGCTTTCGGCCGGCGGTTTGGGGGTGGATTATCTTAAATTCATGTATCCCGGAATTATCGCCATGAATGTGATGGGAATCGCTTTTTTCTCCAGCATTTCAACTGTCTGGGACAGAGAATTTGGTTTTTTGAAAGAGATCCTAGTGGCGCCGGTGCCACGCTCCGCTATTGTTCTCGGTAAGGCTCTGGGTGCAACTACAATTGCTTCTGTGCAAGCTTTAGTTCTTTTGATTCTAGCTCCCTTCATTAAAGTTAGCATCGATCCGAGAACGGTTTTTCATCTTTTTGTTTTTATGCTTCTGCTTTCTTTCGCAATTTCCGCTATGAGCTTAGTCATTGCTTCAATTATGAAAACTATGGAATCATTTGGAGTCCTGATGCAGTTATTTATTTTCCCTATGTTTTTTCTTTCCGGCGCTTTTTTCCCGCTTACAACCGCACCTCACTGGATGCAAATAATTTCTCGAATCAATCCTTTGACTTACGGAGTTGATTCAATGAGACAAATCTTGTTGGCGCCGCAAACCGATCCGGCAGTCCTGACCAAAATTACTTTACAGCCGATTTATTTGAATGTGATTTCTCTGGCTATTTTTGCCATGATTATGATTTCGATTTCAATCGTAAATTTCAGAAAAAAAGATTAGTCACACTAGACTTTTTTTTCTGTGGCTCTTTTTTTTAATTCCATTATTTCCAGATCTTTCTCGATTAAAGCTTTTTCCAAATTTTTAATTAAATCCTGGGTCTTTCTTTGCTCGGTAATATCTCTGACAACAGCCAAGAGAAAAGTTTTTCCACCGTGCTCTACTCTTGAAAGAAGCACTTCGGCCGGAAAAGTCTCTCCGTTTAGTTTGCGATGGATCCATTCAAAAGAATGAGAACCTTCTTCAAGAGCCATGTATATCATCTCCTTGGCTTTACCTATCGAAGGTCTTCCATCAGGTTGTGTCTCGGGGGAAAGTTTCCAAGGTTCGCAAGCAAGGAACTCAGCTTCATTTTTTGCTTTAAAAAGTTCCACGGTAGCGGAATTCCCGGAACTGAACTTCCAAGAAGGCGGTTCCAAAGTCATTATAGCATCTCTGGACGCCATAAAGAGACTTTTGTACTTACCGTCCGTTTGCTCGTTGTTTTGATTTTCCATGATTTTTTTAATTAAATTATTTTAAAATTTTTTTAATTTTAGCACCGATTTAAAATAGATGTTTCTTTATGTTAAAATTCAAGCATGAAATATTTTATAATCTTAATTTTATTTCTGTTGATTTTCGTTGGCCTTACTGCCTATAGGGGGTATGAGAATGAGGTGTTCGCTCCGTCCTCGTCGCCCCAGAACAATTCCGGTTTTGAAAAGCAAAATAGCAAGTATCAAGAGGGCAGCATTAAAAAAGAAGAACAGACGAAAGAGATGAATCAAGTGAAATCAAGCATAGTTCCTCCTCTAGATCGTTCCAAAGAAAGAATCACGAAAAAACCTTTTGGAATATTGATCGACCCAAAGACTTCTCCCGTTCAGCCGGAAAATTTCAGCGGTTATCACACGGGAACGGATTTTGAAATATTTCCGGATGAAGTTGAAAAAGAAATACCGGTTCTGTCTGTTTGCGATGGGGTGATGCAAATTAAAAAAATAGCCATGGGCTACGGGGGTGTAGTTGCAACGGATTGTTTAATAGAAAATCAAAAAGTTACGGTGATCTATGGGCACCTTAATCTAAAAAGTGTCAAAAAAGAAGTCGGAGAGAAAATTGAAGCGGGAGAGCGACTGGGTCTTTTGGGCGCCGGCTATAGCACCGAAACTTACGGAGAAAGAAAGCATTTGCACTTAGGTATTCATAAAGGCGAAGAAATAACCTTACTCGGCTATGTCAAAAGCGAAAAAGGCTTGAACTCTTGGCTCAATCCGTGCGATTATGTCTGTGAGTAGGATGTTTAATTTGGCGCGGGTAGAGGGAATCGAACCCCCGATAGCGGTTTTGGAGACCGCTGTTATGCCACTTAACTACACCCGCAAAGACATTTCAAAAACACCGATACAAATAGTTTGTATCATTTTGTTTTTATTATGTAAACAGAAAAATTGCAAAAACTCAAAATAAAGTGTAATAAATCTATATTGCCTTTTTTATCTGGGGGTGTAGCTCAGTTGGTTAGAGCGTCTGCCTGTCACGCAGAAGGTCGCGGGTTCGAGCCCCGTCATCCCCGCATCGTATAGAATCTCGTTAATACTAGGCTATTTAATCTGTACAAAATTTGTTGGCGTTGTCTGCGAAAACTATATTAATATAAACCAACATGCTGGTTTTTATAGATGAATCTGGCGACTCTGGGTTAAAAATAGATAAAGGATCAAGCCGATATTTTACCATCGGAATGGTTGTTTTTGGAGATAATGAAGAAGCAGTTGCTTGTGATCAACGCATTCAACTTCTTAAAAAAGAAATTGGATGGTCCAACAAATCAGAATTTCACTTTAAGCGTAACTCTAATAAAATTCGAGACATTTTTCTTAGAGCGATTGTGCCCTATAATTTTTTCTATTATGGGATGGTAATTAATAAGGATCCAAAAAAATTATGGGGTGATGGTTTTAACAATAAAGAATCTTTTTACAAGTATACTTGTGGCTTAATTTTTGAGAATGCCAAAGAAAAATTAATCAACGCAACAGTTGTCATAGATGAAAGCGGAAGCCTTGATTTCAAAAACAAACTTGGGAAATATTTAAGAAATAAAGCAAACCAAGAAGAAAGAATTATAAAAAAAGTAAAAATGCAAAAATCGGAAAGTAATAATTTGTTACAACTGGCAGATTATGTTGCGAGTTCAATCAGCCGATCAATTTTAAATAAAAAGAAAAAATCAGATGAATTTCGCAGAATTATTTCTCATAGAGAGATTTTTGTGCAGGTCTGGCCCAGAGAATAATTTTCCTTAAAAAAGAAAAACTCCGAACCTATCCCTTGCGGGAACGCGACGATAGACGTCACAGTTTAGTTCGGAGTCAATTCCATTTTTATGGTATACTCTTTTTTAAAAAAAGCAATAGAATTTATCCTCAGCTCGATAAAGACAACGATATTAATTTTCTGTAGATTGCCTTAAATAAAGACAAAAATCAATTTATTTATTTCTTTTTTTGGAATATCGGTGATAGATTTTTATAAAAGGGTATAAAACGGTTCCGAAAGGCTCTGTCACTAGGTTCAGAGAACACTTTGTGCTGAAGGATAAATCAATAAAATTTCAATAATTACTATTAAAATTAATTTGGTGAGTAAAAGAATTTTACAAACAGTTCTGGTTTTATTCTTCTTGTTATTATCAAGCTTGATTAATGTCAAAGATTCTTTTGCCTCAGGCTGGGAAAATGTTGGAGATGAAGGTTTTAATTCTGGAGGAAATATCGAATATATATCTTTAAAATTTAATCCCTCAACAAATGAACCTTTCGTAGCTTTCAGAGATGGGGGTAATTCAAACAAGGCTACCGTAATGAAATTTAGCGGAGGTTCATGGCAGAATGTAGGAACTTCAGGATTTAGCACTGGAGAGGTTTTATATACGTCCCTTGCATTTAATCCTTCGACAAACGAACCCTATGTGGCATTCTCAGATGCAAGCAATCTTAATAAGGCTACCGTTATGAAATTTTCTAGTGGAACATGGCAAGTCGTCGGGACTGCTGGATTTAGCGTCGGAGATGCCTTTACTCTGTCACTAGCTTTCAATTTAGCTACTAATGAGCCGTATGTTGCCTATGAAGATAAAGGCATTTCCTGGAAGGCTACCGTTATGAAATTTAGTGAGGGGTCCTGGCAGAATGTGGGCACCGCTGGGATTAGTGAAGATGGGGCTGGCTATTATACATCTCTAGCTTTTAATCCGTCCACTAACGAGCCCTATATTGCTTATGAAGACGGAGGAAACTCTAACAAGGTTACTGTAAAAAAATTCAATGGAATCTCTTGGCAAACTGTTGGAAATATAGGATTTGCTGGGGGTAATTCGGAGCACATTTCCCTTGCTTTTAATCCTGTAACGATCGAACCATATGTAGCTTTTTCTGACGGGAGTAATTCAAGCAAGGCTACTGTTATGAAATTCAGTGAAGGCTCATGGCAAACAGTTGGGAGTGCTGGCATCAGTGTGGCTAATGCTTTTACCTTATCTTTGGCTTTTAGTCTTACCACTAACGAACCGTATGTGGCATACGAGGATCAAGGTATTTCCTGGAAAGCTACTGTTATGAAATTCAGTGAAGGCTCATGGCAAACAGTTGGGAGTGCTGGTATAAGTGATGGAGGTGGTTACTATACCTCATTAGCCTTTAACCCTTCGACAAAAGAACCTTATCTTGCTTATGAAGATGGTGATAATCTAAATAAAATTACAGTAAGAAAAAGCCAGGCACAAATTGTCAAGCCTACCGCTTCTCCCGCTGGCGGAAACTATACTTCAAATCAATCAGTTACACTTTCTACAACGACTAGTGGTGCCACGATTTACTATACAACTGACGGCTCAACGCCAACAACTAGCTCTAATAGATATTCTTCCGCCCTGACAGTCTCAAGCAATATCAACCTTAAGGCGATAGCAACCAAATCGGGCATGACAGACAGTAATGTTATGAGTGAGAGCTACACAATAAATATACCGGGGACTGTTGCCATACCTACCGCATCCCCGGCCGGAGGAACCTACACATCCTCTCAATCGGTAATTTTATCAACGAATACTAGTGGAGCTACTATTTACTATACGATTGACGGATCTAGCCCAACATCCGCTTCAAATGTTTACTCCTCACCGATATCGATTTCGAATAGCATTAACCTGAAAGCCGTTGCTATTAAATCAGGAATGTTCGATAGCCCTGTCTTAAATGAGAATTATACTATTAGTGTTAATACTGACACACCAACACTTTCCTACAGTATAAGTAAAAAAGCCAAAAAAAGAATAAGTTACACTTTCAAAAACCTGTCTCTCACTCAAAAGAAATATGTAACAGTAAAAATAGGTGGAAGAAAGGTCAAAGTTATAAGAGTAAGAAGAAGCGGAAGTGATTCAATCGTTACTGTTGAGCTAAAATATGCAAAATGGGGACGAGGAAATTATAGTTTAATAATGAATTATAAGAATCAAACCAAAGTAGCCTACAAAACCAAGAAAGGCAAAAATAAATATAAAAAGGGATGGGAAAGGGGTGCTGTGAACTCGGAGAAGATTTTATCAATTCAATAAGCTTTAAAAAAATAAATACAAAAAATGGGAAGAAAATTTGGTTTCTCTTTCTCTGCAAGAAGAGCCTTCGGAATCTCTTCGGCGAAAGGTAAAATTTCGAGATCAATAGGAATCCCTCTGACTAGACAAGGGAGACAAAGAAAAGTCGGAAGTTCCTTGGGATGCTGTTTTTTTCTTGTTATATCGTCTCTCCTGTTGGCATGTTTTTATTTCGCATCTACATCTTTAGCTAGAAGCGGTTGCTGTTCTCATCATGGTGGTGTTTGTGGCTGTGGCTGTTGCGATGGAACTTCTTTATCGGCCACCTGTGCCCCCTATTATCCAAGTTGTAGTTCTCTACCCCCGCCTCCTCCACCACCTCCACCTCCACCACCTCCAAAAAAAGAGAATAGTGTATCAGAGACTGTTGAAACTACACTAGTATCTATAGTTAGCCAAGTTAAAACTGAGATTACAAAATCAAAAACCGATTATTTTACAAATCCGGATGGCTTCAGAGAAACATTAATTAATGATTTGGTTAGCAAGTTTCCAAATGCAATAGCTAGCACAATTAGTGACAATGTATATAAACTATTGCCAGATGTAGTTTGCAATATAAACAAATTTAACTGTCCTGACTTTGCTACACATGACGAGGCTCAAAAAGTCTATGAGAAATGTATGCAAGAAGTTGGAAAAGATATTCATGGCCTAGACGCTGATGATGACGGCGAAGCTTGTGAGACTAATAAATAATTATCTATTTAAGAATAAAGTTGATAATAAATGAATATTATAATGAATCTGCTTTTAGGTGCAAGTATCCTTATTGTTGTTTTTGCTGGCTCCTTTGCCAGTAGGATGCAAGCGGTAACTCTTTGGTTAGGAAAAAAAATTGCTCCAGAGGGAATGGATTCCGAAGCACCTAGAGGATTCCAAGACGCTATAACACCAAAAATCCAAGATATGTTCAATACAATCCTACCAGTTTGTTATATAGCGATAATAGTTTTAGGTTCTTTTAAAAAATGGTATTTGGGTA
>CAIUEV010000071.1 GCA_903898335.1 uncultured bacterium
CATGTTTTAGATTAAAGTTCACTTTAAAGCTATAATAATTTAATAATCTTGAGAAATAAAAAACCTCGGCCGCAATGAGTCGAGGTTTGGGTAAATTGAAGGTTTAGGGTTTTTTAATCAAGGTCCAACGCATTTCCGGCGTTGTCCAGCGGGTTAGTTCGACGATCTCCTCAAGGGTGACCGATTTGATTTCGCTTATCCACTCTCCGTAGGACGGGATACGACGAATAGAGGAAAGATGTTCTGCCGCCTGTCTGCAAAGAGAAGCTCCCGAAACGTCAATCATCTTTAGTCGGCTCAAAGTCTTTTCTTTGAGTCGTTCGAACAGTTCTCGACTATTTCCGATTTGGTTAAAGCAATCAGTCACGGTTGATTCGATTTCCTCCAAGGCATTAAGCGAAAGAGCGGTACAATCGATAGCCAATTCCTGAACATCTCCCAGATAATAGTTCCTGGCCGTCATTGAATAGGTCCAAGATTTATTTTCGCGAACTTCCTGATGGAGGATCTGGCCGATCATTTCCTTGAGGAAAAAAACAGCCCAACGCTTCGATTGTCCGGGGATTAGAGTCACGCTTCGATAACCGGCTCCATTCATCAAACCCTCTTCAGTCGTTCCATAATACTGAGAAAAACTGAAAGTTCGAAAATTATTCTCCGGAGGCTCAAAGCCTTCTCGGGGAGCTAGTTTGGGGTTGCGAACACCCGGTTTTTCTTCTTCTAAACTGCTTTTAAAGACGCAGTCCATCAACTGGTGAATTTTCATACCTCCCACCGAAACGACACTGACATTTTTGGGGACGTAGTTTTTCTCGTAGAAAGACTTTAAGTCGTCCGGGGTTATCTTCTCAACCGATTCTCGAAGACCGAAGGGAGCGACAAAGCGAGAGCGAAAATAATTCGGGTAAAGGCTTTGTCTCTCCAAAAGGGTTAAATGATATTTGTGTTCAACTTCGAAATAGTTGTCAAACTCGGCTAAAACGATTGTTCTGTTGCTTTCAAAATGCCCATCCAATGCATTTTTGAAGAGCATTTTCCCAAAAAGGTTGAAGCTTTTAATCAAGAAGTTTTGATCTGCCGGGCCGAAAAAGATGAACAAAGTCGAAGCGTATCCGGTATTACCCAATGAAACCGAGCCGCCTACTTGATCGAACGTGGCATCGATTTTCTTTCGATCGAAGCCGGAACTTTCCGAAAGCAGGTGTTCGACGAAATGAGCGGAACCTTCGGCGCCAAAAGGATCGGCGTCTGAACCGCTGTGAACAACGAAAACTACCATTTGCCATGGCCTGTTGGGCCAATGAGCGGAATGAAGTTCCAGGCCGTTTGGAAAAATTGCATGGCTAAACTCATTTAAGGGATCCCACATAGCTACATTCCTTTCTTCTGAATAAACCCTATTTTGAAGGTGCTGATTTCGGCTTATCCTGAGTCACTCAAACCTTTCTGTCAATATTTTTTCTCGTTTTTTGGAAAATGTGGTTTTTTTTAAAAATAAACTACAATAAAGACAGTAAATTTTCTAAAACAAATCGTATGCCCCAAAAGAAAAAATATATTATCTGGTCGGTGGTCGCCGTCCTGATTTTAGCCGTTTCTGCTTTCATTTTCTACTCTCTAACCAAGAAGAAACAGCCGGAATACACTTTGGCGACGGTTGAGAGAGGCGATATTGCTCAGACGGTTTCGGTGGCCGGCAGTTTGGTTGATCAGAGAGAGGTAAACGTTGATTTTGAAACAAGCGGTCGTGTGGAGGATATATTTTTTAAGGAAGGAGAGAGGATTGCCCAGGGGGAAATTCTGGCCACTTTGGATGATGCCAACCTGTCCCTCTTGAGAGATCAGGCGGAGGCGAGTCTAAAAAAGGCGAGAGCGGAGAATGAGGGAAGCGATGAAAGCTTGCGAGAGCTGGAAGAGGAGAAAGATCGGGCGGAAGAGTATTTGGATCAAACCAAAAAATTGAATGATCAAAAATTGGATGAGGCCGACAAGGCTATCAGCAATGCTGAAGATTACTATGATGACGTTAAAGATTATTATGAAGAAAATAAAACCGCTCAGAATAAAATCACTCTGACTTCGGCGGAAAACAGCGTAAAATCGGCAAAAGAAGCTAAAAAAACTTTGGAACAACAGTCGGAGCTGAGCGAAGTTTCCGCGGAAAACAGCCTCAAGGCCATTGAATCGAGAATAGAAACTTTTGAAGCCGATTCCTCCGAAGATTCGCGGGATGCGATTCTGGAAAATGCCAAAAAAAGTCTTGAGCTAGCGGAAACGAATTTGAAAAAATCTTCCTTAATCTCTCCGGTAAATGGGACGATTGCCACTTTGGATTTCAAAAAGGGTGAAGTTTGGGGGGCGACGGCCGGTCATTTTGCCAAAATAATCGGTAGTGATCTGATGATTGAGGCTCGAGTGCCGGAGTCGGACGTCTCGAAATTAAAAAGAGGAGCGGAGGCGGAATTTACCTTGGATTCACTCTCGGAAAACGAAAAATTCAAAGCGCGGGTAGTAGAAATCAGTCCTTCCGGAACGAATGTCCAAGATGTTATTTCCTACAAAACCACTTTTATGGCGGAAAACATGGACGATCGCTTCAAACCTGAGATGACGGTCAATCTTGACATTTTGACGGATAAAAAAACCGGCGTGCTAAAAATCCCTCTGAGAGCGGTGAAGATGGACGGCGAATTGAAATATGTCGAAATCTTGAGTGCGGAAAACAAGCCCGAAAGAAGAGAAATAACGACCGGCTTGGAAGGTGATGAGGGTTTGGTTGAAATAAAATCCGGCTTGAGTGAGGGCGAAAAAGTCATAACTCTTAAGAAAGAATAAATTGCTATGAGTGAGCCGATAATTCGCACGGAAAATCTTTGTAAGACGTACGAAAACGAAGGCTCAAAAACGGTGGCCGTCTGCGGTGTCTCCTTTAAGATTAATAAGGGAGAATTTATTTCCATTATGGGACCGAGCGGTTCCGGAAAATCAACTTTGATGCACCTTCTTGGCCTTTTGGATCGACCGACAGGCGGTAAATATTATCTTTTTGGAAAAGACATTTCTTCCTTCTCGGAGGATGAGTTGGCTAGTTTGCGCAATGAAAAAATCGGTTTCATCTTCCAGGCTTTCAATCTTTTGCCACGACTGACAGTTTATGAAAATATTGAGCTGCCTTTGATTTACGGAGCTAATTTGGGTGCTAGAGAAAGAAAAGAGAGGGTAATGCAAGCCCTGCAGGATGTTTCCATTGACCATCGTAAAGATTATTTTCCCAATCAACTTTCCGGTGGAGAAAAACAGCGGGTGGCTATTGCCCGAGCCTTGGTTAATCAGCCGGAAATAATTTTTGCCGATGAGCCGACGGGAAACTTGGACTCCAAATCGGGCGGTCAAGTGATGAAGATCCTTGAAGAGCTGAACGAAAAGGGCCACACTGTGATTCTGGTAACCCACGAAACGATTACCGCCAATTATGCGAAGCGAATCTTAAAAGTCTTCGATGGAGCCGTCGTTGGTGATTTTGAAGTTTCGGAGGAGAAGCGCAAGCGAGCGGAAAAGAGAAAAAGGATCAAATAAGTTTAAATTACCATGCGTTTTTTCATTGATGCCATAAAAATTTCCTATTTGAATCTGACCGCGTCCAAATTTCGCTCTTTTTTGACGACTTTGGGCGTGATCATTGGTGTTTCTTCGGTTATTATCGTTATCTCTATCGGAAACAGTGCGCAAGCTTTGATTCTTGATCAAATCAAGAAAAACGGGTCCAATCTGTTGGCCGTTCTGCCGGGGGCCTCGGAGGAAAAAGGACCGCCGGCCATTGCTTTCGGAATTATTACGACAACGCTAAAAAATCGAGACGCCAAGGCCATAGAAACGCGCGGTATTCCCGATATTGAAGCGGTGACTTCCTACGTGACTGGATCGGTGTTGATCAAAAATCGAGAAACGGCCATTCAAAGCGATTTTCAAGGAGTGAACTCCAATTTATTAAAAGTGGAGAATAATGTCGAAGTGGCGGAGGGGCGTTTTTTTAATCAATCAGAGGATGAAAGCCTCGCCCGATCCGTGGTTTTGGGTAGCGAAAAAGCCAAAGAATTTTTTCCCGATCAGGATCCGATTGGCAAAACGCTGACAATAAAAAATTTGAAATTCAATGTAGTTGGGGTGCTGAAAGAACGAGGCCAATCCGGTTTCTCCAACACCGACAAGAGCGTATATATTCCTCTTTTGGCGGCGCAAAAACTGATTCTTGGCATTGATTATTTAAATGCGATTCGCATAAAAATTCGCAGTGAAGAGAATCTGACTGCCGTAATGGAGGAGATTCGCGTGCTGCTTCGGGAGCGACACAATATCGACGATCCGGCCGACGACGATTTTTCGGTGCGAAGCATCACTCAAGCGCTCAATGTTCTTTCTTCGGTTACCGATGTTTTGAAATATTTTTTGGTGGCTATTTCCGCCATATCGCTCCTGGTTGGAGGAATCGGCATTATGAATATTATGCTGATTTCCGTTAAGCAGCGTATTTGGGAGATTGGTCTGAGAAAGGCGATCGGCGCGCGGAAAAAAAATATTCTCTTCCAGTTTTTGACGGAATCGGTCTTCTTGACTCTTTTTGGCGGGTTGTCGGGCATCGCTATTGGAGTTCTGGTTTCTTATTTGGTATCGTTGGTTGTTGTTTCACTTGGCTATGAGTGGCGTTTCATCGTTACTTCCGGATCAATCCTGCTTTCTTTCGGTATTTCCTTCTTCGTCGGCATTGTTTTTGGCATGTATCCGGCGTACAAAGCCGGGAAAGTCTCACCAATGGAGGCCTTACGTTATGAATAATTAATTTGAATATGAGTTTTCTTCTACCCCTAAAATTTGCGCTCAAAAATCTTTCGGCCAACAAAGCGCGAACGGCTTTGACTTTGGTGGGAATTGTGATCGGAATTACTTCTGTAATTTTGATCTCGGCCAGCGGTCAAGGGGTAAAACAATTCGTTTTGGGGCAAGTTGACAGTTTTGGCTCCGACTCAATCCAAATTGAGCCCAAAGTGCCAACCAGTAAAAATGGAGATGTCGGTTCAACGGCTAATAACGTTCAGATTACCACTCTCAAAATCGAGGATGCGGAGGCTACTCTGAAATTAGCCAATATCAAAAGTTTTTACGCCGGTTCAATCGGTCAGGCACTCGGCAGTTACGGTAATACGAACAAAAAAATAATGCTTTTC
Organism: uncultured bacterium; assembly: GCA_903898335.1. GTDB lineage: Bacteria > Patescibacteriota > Minisyncoccia > CAIUEV01 > CAIUEV01 > CAIUEV01. Next base: position 5,223 of record CAIUEV010000071.1, read on the forward strand.
GGGGCCAGTGAAGGCGCTCCGGCCATTGATTCCGGTCTTAAGTTGCGAGACGGTCGCTTCTATTCTAGGGCGGAGGACGACAGCTTGGCTCAAGTAACGGTAATCGGACCTGAGGTTGAAGAAACTTTTTTTGGACGAGGTGAGGGAGTGGGCAAGGAAATTCGTATAAAGGGAAAAAAGTTTCGAGTGATTGGAGTTTTGGAAGGTCGGGGCACGGTTGGATTCATAAATTTTGATTCGATGGCTTATATCCCCATCAAGACTCTGCAAAAGAAAATTTTGGGCGTTGATCACATTTTATTTTTCACGGTTAAAATGAAAGACGGTTCTCTGACGGAAGATACTGTCAATGATATTCGATTTTTATTACGTGATCGGCACGATATCGAGGACGAAGACAAGGAAGATTTTTCGGTCGTGTCCATGAAGGAAGCGGCTGAAATGATTAAAGACGTTTTTAACTCGATTAATATTCTACTGCTAGCTCTGACTTCCGTTTCTCTGATTGTGGGTGGAGTTGGTATTATGAACGTTATGTATGTTTCGGTAGTGGAAAGGACTTTCGAAATCGGATTGCGAAAAGCCCTTGGCGCCAGCTCTAGCAGTATTTTGAAACAATTTTTGACGGAGGCAGTCATCATCACTTTTCTGGGCGGTCTGATCGGCATTATTTTAGGCTTTTTAATTTCCGCTTTGGCTTCATACGCCTTCACTTTGTTGGGCTACGATCTACAATTTCAGGTGACTTGGGACGGGGTGCTGCTGGCCACCGGTTTTTCCATTATGGTTGGGGTTCTTTTCGGATTCTATCCGGCTTACAGGGCGTCAAAGCTTAGTCCGATGGAGGCAATTAGAAGAAATTAAAAACGAGCTTTAAAATCTTATTTATATAAGCAAAGAGTTAAAGACAAAAGATGGATTTTCTCACGGAAAGAAAAATTGAGGCCTCTCGTTGGGTCATAAAAGCGCGCTGGTTCTATATGTTCGGAATCTTACTGATTGGTTTTCTGACTAAAACGCTCAGTCAATCAAACCTGAGATTTTCCTATTTGGAAATGGTTTTGATTGTGGTGGTTTTTTCTTTTATCAATATCTTCTTTATTTTGATTCTCCGAAAAATAAAGAATCAGATTGAGACTACCGGTAAAGTTAGCCACTTTTGGCTTATCTTTTTAAGCCGATCGCAAATAGTGATTGAGTTATTCACTTTTACTTTTGTAATGCATAAAGCGGGAGGAGTGGAGAGCATTTCCGCCGTCTTTTTCTTTCTGCCGATTGTCTCTGCCTCTCTTATTTGTGAAACCTACGCCTCGATTATAGTAGCTATCATTGCTGGCCTATTGATTAACGCTCTGGTTCTGGGTGAATATGCTGGCTTTATTCCTCATATCTATCGCTATAGCGAGCCGACTCTGGACTACACCTCTCTTTCGGTCGGCTTGACTAAAACGGTGACCACTGCCGTTTTTTATGTAATTATCGGGATTTTCTCCACTTTCAGCTCACGTTTGATTCTGAAGCGCGAGGAGCTTTTGCGATCTCAAAAGGAGGAGCTGGACAAGGAAGGGGTAGTCAGGACTAATCAGCTGGAGCAAATTGAAAAAGCGACTAAATTATTGGTTTCTCGAGATCGGGAACTTTCCAAAATCAACAAAGAATTAGATAAAAAAATCCGTGAGCTTGAGTATTCAAAGACTTCTTTGACTCAGGCGCTTGACGATTTGAGTAAAAACAAAAAGATTATTGAGGAGGAGAAAAATAAGACCGCTTCAATTATTGCCAGCTTTTCCGACCCGATTCTGGTTTTGGACAAAGAAAACAGGCTGTCTCTTTTTAACGAGCCGGCTAAAAAAGTTTTAGGAATAACCAATTTGGATTTGAACAAAGAAATCAGCTCCAAAGCCGATTTTAGTTTGGATAATTTTAGAGAAATTATTCGTCGCCGTTTCGATTTCAAAAAACTGAGAAAACCGGAGCAAGAAGACATTGCTTTGTTGGAAGAGCTTAATCTGACAGCCGGTCAAGGAGAAGATGAAAAAACTTTCAAGGTCATTACTATCCGGATAACTGACAGCAAAAAAGAATACGGTGGAACGATGAAGATGTTCTATGATGTTACGCGAGAAAAAAACATAGACAAGATGAAGTCTGATTTTATCTCCATCGCCGCCCATCAGCTGAGAACCCCTCTTTCGGCCATCAAATGGTCGGCCGGCATGCTTTTGAAGGGGGATGTCGGTAATGTTAACGAAGAGCAGGCCGATTTGTTGCAAAAAAGTTATGACAGCAACGAGCGAATGATTAACCTGGTAAACGATTTGCTCAATGTTTCTCGAATCGAGGAGGGCCGTTTCGGCTATCATTTTGAAAACATTCAATTAAGTGAAATAACCAATATTATTACGGAAACGGCTCGTCCAATGATGGAAAAAACGGGAGCCAAAATTGTCGTCGACGGCAAAGTCTCCGATCTGAAAGTTTGTGCCGACAAAGAAAAATTGTTATTGGCCTTGCA
>CAIUEV010000072.1 GCA_903898335.1 uncultured bacterium
CACTAAAGATATTGGAAGTCCGGGAATCCCCATAAGTAAAAAGGTTTTATCCAATCAGCAAGCGTGTCAAAAAGAATCGGAGATACTAATGGATCAATTTAATCAAGAAGTAGAAATTGCCTATAGCCAATACTATGATGAATACTACTCTGATTGTCTCTCTAAATAGTTTAATAATAAGTTTTTAAAATGGAAACACTTAAAAAAACTGGTTTATTTATCTGTTTATGGATCAGTGTCTTATCAATTATAGATTTAGTCCGTGGGTCTGAATATTATTTTGATGAAAATATTTTGGGAGCTACGGCATTATCTATAATTATTGTTTATGTTTGGGGCAAAATAAATAATAAGTATTTATGATGGGAAATGTTTATAAACAGAAAAAGATAATTCTACCTATATTAATTTTATTTTCAGTGCTGTTGCTGTCGGGCTGTGATTCAGATAATCAAAGCTTGGATACCGGTGAAAAAACATTCAAGGGAAACGCTTGTACCGATGATTGCTCAGGGCATGAAGCTGGCTATAATTGGGCTGAAGAAAAAGGAATAACTGACCCAGATGATTGTGGCGGGAAATCCGATTCATTTATAGAAGGATGCCGGAGCTACGCCGAAGAACAATAACGGTTTCCTTAAAGTTCTTATAATTACAATTAAAATTTAAAAAATGAAAACCAAAAAACTCATTACCCTAACCTTGATTCTAGTAACTCTCGGGATGATTTCAACAACCATCTTCGATATACGTTTGGATGGAATACAAATAGTAGAAGCGAAAAAAGTTAAAATAAAGGACCATCAAAGAAGATACGACTATTTGATAGGGCTTGGAATAACTGAATCTTTCATTAAACAATACACAACTAAAAGATTAACAAAAGCTGATGTAGATAATATTGTTAGGCTTTGGGATAGTGAAGAAAGTAATTCTAATGTGAAAGTTTATGACTTCACGTTGACTTGCAACTCTTCAAATCCAGAGGCCGAGGCGGACAAAATTATTCCTGACGATTCTGACCCCGGAGAGTCGATTCTCTATAAAAAATTCGCTTTTTCAGAGATAAAGTTAGCTTCCATGCCAAACATGCAATTGTATGAGAAAAGCGCGATATATTTAGGAACAAATGAGGAATCGTGGTCTAAAACTGATCCGATTTTTTATACCGAAGGCTATTTATGGCTTTATTATGGAAGCAAGGAGGATTCTCTTGGAGATAATGGAAGGTGCTTAGTGAATCTCCCCACTAATTACAGACTTTTCATTTACGAATAATTTCCTATAAACTAAATCTGACGCTGTGGCAAAGAGTGCTCCATAGTAAAAGCTATAGTAAATAAATCGGTTAATAAACAGTATCTGCTATTTTTTTAGTTTTTTTACATCTAGGATAGCGAGGGCATCTCCAAAAGCTCCCCCGTCTTTCTTCTACTTTTATCATTCTTTCACCTGGATGTTTTGGACAATGAGGGTCATTTTTATGTTTTTCTTCATATATTTTTTTTGCTAGTTCTTTTTCTTCCCTTATTCTTTTTTCAGCAAATTTACTCATTCTCTTATAGGAATAAAAACAACCAGCAATTCCGGAAAGAAAACTTAAGAAACCAACTGCATTTTGAGGGTCGTTATTTACACCGCCATGGTGAGAACAAGCTCCTTGGCGTCCAATAGAGGGGGAATGCCATCCATCTTCACATATTACAGGACCAACCATGGCTTGTCCAATTAAATTTAGTCCGAAGAAAATTAAAATACCAATAATTACCGAAGTGATTTCTTGAGACATATTCTACAAGTGTGAGTAAAAAATTATAGTCAAAAATAAATCTAAAAAAAGAAGATTCCCAAAATTATTTTAACATAAAATTTTAGATGCTTTGGCAATTTAGTCTCTGATTAATCATAAACCAAGTTCGAACATCGTTCACAATGTTCCGCCAAGTATCAATTTAAAAAAAATATAAAAAAACAAGAAAAATTTGGATTATTTCTTAATATGGTATATGCTCAATATAGAGTTAAACCATATTAAAAAAAATTTATGAATTATCTAGACAAAAGTTTGATTAACCGATTAGAGGAAAAACTGAACAAGATTAACGGATTAAGACCCCTTCCGTCTGCTTTGGTCAAAAAATTGCAAGAACAGTTTAGAATTGAAATGACTTATAATTCTAATGGGATAGAGGGAAACAGTTTGACTCTCAAAGAAACATTTTTGGTATTAAGCGAAGGAATTACAATAAAAGGGAAGCCCTTAAAAGATCATCTGGAAGCTAAAAATCATCATGAAGCTTTAGAGTATCTCTCCGACTTGGTTGAAAAAGATAAACACCACACGGTATCGGAAATATTGATTCGTAATTTACATCAAATTATAGTTCAAGAAACCGATAGGAACTGGGCGGGCAAATATCGAAATAGCAATGTTGTCATTGGCGGAGCGGATCATACTCCCCCAGACGCATTAGAAGTCCCCAAGGAAATGAAAAGATTAATAACCTGGTTGCAAAGAAATATAAAAAAATTGCATCCGGTGGAACTGGCGGCTCTCGCCCATCATAGATTGGTTTATATACATCCATTTTTTGATGGGAACGGTCGGACTGCCAGATTGTTTATGAATTTGATTTTAATGCAAAGAGGTTATCCTCTAGTGATTATACTCAAAAACGATCGCAAAAAATATTACGAGGTATTATCCCAAGCGGATAAGGGAGATTTTTCAAAACTAGTCCGTTTTATCGCTCAAAGCGTAGAAAGATCTCTTGATATATATCTGAGAATTATTACTCCCAGTAGAGTAAAAAAAGAAAGATATTTACCCCTCTCCGAGATCAGCTCGAAAACCTCATTCTCGGCTAAATATCTCAATTTATTAATTCGCCAAGGGAAATTGGAGGCTTATAAACAAGGAAGGAATTGGCTTACCAGTCTTGAGGCGGTAAGCAGATATTTAGAAGGCAGGGCCAGAAAAAGATAGTCAGTTATAAACTAAATCCGACGCTGTGGCGTAAATTAAGCCGTCATTTCCGAATTAATCATAAACCAAGTTCGAACGTCGTTCACAATGTCCCGCAGAACACCAAAAACCGCATTAGTATGCGGTTTTTTGCTTAATTTTCAATATTTTCTACTAAGTTACAATACTATGGTTATTCAAAGTTTTTTGAATTCTTCTTTTATCCACTCTGGATAATCACCTGAAATAATTTTTTCTTTATCTATCCACTCATAATTTGTGTGCTCTCCGCTTAGTCTGAACCCTCCACTGACAAATTCAGTCAAAAAAGTTATACCAACCAAGTGCAAATTATCCTTTACGAATCCCCAGACGCGCGAAGGCTTTAAGATCTTAATCTTTATTCCTATCTCTTCATCGACTTCCCTTCTTAAACTTTCCTCGGCATTTTCACCAAATTTCATTCTTCCTCCAGGAATATCTATTTCGTTTGGATTTATTTCTTCGGTATCACTTTTGTAGATAACTAGATATTTGCCTTCTTTGTTTTTTATAATTGCTTTTGTGGCAACACCAAATTTTCTTTCCATTTTTTTTATTTATTCCACTTGTTTATTAAAGCGTTTTCTAAATCAATAATTTCAGCGTCATTGGCTTTCTTTTCTGGAAAAAAATTAGAGAAGAAATAAAAGAAATCTGAGTATAGTGTTTTTTTAATATTAAATTTTCTTACGTCTTTATTTCCGACTTTAACCGAGGCTTTATTTATTATAACTTTAAAAATTTATTCTCAAAACCATATTCAAAATAACTCTTGTTTAGATTTTCAAGAACAAATTTCACATGCTCAACAACTTGATCTGGAAGACCATCAAAATTAAACCACTCTATTTTTTCACATTTATCCGTCTCCATATTTTTTAATTTTCCTTTCCAGACACTACAATAAGAAAAAAAATGCAATCTTTCTCCCCTATCATCTTGATGATGCATTAATATAGGTTTGCTTAAATCTTTGACATTGATCTTGACTCCCACTTCTTCTTTCACTTCTCTTACCATTGCTTGTCGTATAGTTTCGTTGGAGTTAAGTCTCCCAGCGGGAACGGACCAATAACCATCCTTAAAGCCGGTATTTATTCTTTTTGCTAATAAAATAGAGTTTTCTCTTATTAAAAAGACATGTACTGCAATTGGTAAAAGTATGTTTTCCATTTTTTTTACTTTATTTAATCACATATAGTTCTTTTTTAAACCAAAAAAATAATCGCGCAAGAATCACGCAATAATCGCGCAAGAAAAAGTCCCTGCATATTGAAACCATCTTCGAACATCGTTCACGATGTCCCGCCAAATGATCAGTCTCTGATTCTGCTCTTGTTCTGAACGGAACAATCTTCTTTCGTTTCTTTTGGTGTTGGATATTGTTTTTTTGTAGATCAGGGGTCATTTTAGTTGCATAAACTCGGATTTTTGCTATTATATAAAGCTACTTTAAGTAGAAAAGTAACTTAACACAAAAATCCGAAAAGGAGGCACGGATGAAAAATTATATTCGCATGTTGGCTATTACCGGTGGTCCTTGTGGCGGGAAATCAACTTTCCTGGCTAAAGCACATCAATGGCTACAAAGCCGCGGTATCAGGCCTATAGTAATCTCTGAAACAGCTACGGAGCTTATTAAATCGGGTTTAACGCCTCGTTTGATTGGCTCGGGAAAATTCGAAGAGTTACTTTTAGGCTACCAAATTGAAAGAGAAAAGATCTATCTTTCAAGTTTAGAAAGGATTGCCAAAAAGGAGCTGGTTGTGATTTTGTGTGATCGGGGAGCTTTGGATATTGCGGCTTATGTCGAAAAAAAAGTTTTTACTAAAATTTGTAAAAAACTTGGTTATTCTTCCGGTGATCTTATGAACCGATATAAACTGGTTGTGCATTTGACCACCGCTGCCATCGGGGCTGAAGATTTCTATACCTTGAAAAACAATCCGGCTCGTTTTGAAGGCATTGATGAATCGAGAATTCTCGACAAAAGAACTCAGCAAGCGTGGCTCGGTCACCCTCATCACATTATTGTCGATAATCGAACCGATTTTAATGCGAAAATATTTCGAGCCCTTCAATCGTTGGCGAGAGGGCTTAATATGCCGAAGCCGATGGAAAAAGAGCGCAAATATAAAGTTCTTAATTTCGATCTCCGTTCTATTCCCATGGGCGCGGTGGCGATTCAAATTATTCAGGACTATTTGATGGGCTCTGATAAAATTGAACGTCGTGTCAGGCTCTCGAAACAGGCTGGTCAGAAGACCTATTATTATACTGAAAAAACCGAGACGGGCGTTCCTGGCTTTCGGTATGAAGAGGAAAGAATAATCAACCAGATAGAGTATAAAAAACTGCTCGAAGAGAAAGATAGGCGGTTTTATTCGATTAAAAAAGTTCGTTATTGTTTTGTGTGGTCCGGCCACAGATTCGAGCTGGATTTTTATCATGCACCATTGGACAGGAGAGGTTTGGCTGTTCTAGAAGTAGAACTTTC
>CAIUEV010000073.1 GCA_903898335.1 uncultured bacterium
GCTGACCGGACGCGCTTTGGAGTTTATTCTTTATCCTTTTTCGTTTCGAGAAATTTCTAACCTCTATCGAGACTACGAACTGGACGCCCAATTGGAAAAAATATTAGTCTATGGACTTTATCCGGAAATAGTCAAGAGTAGTCTTTCCGAATCGCGTTTATTGTTGGATAATTTGAGTAATAAATATCTTTATCAGGATATTTTGACTTTCGACAGAGTAAAAAAATCCGATTTGGTGGTGAAGCTTTTGCAATTTTTAGCGCTTCAAATCGGGCAAGAAGTTTCGATTAACGAATTAGCGACAAATTTGCAGTGTAGTCGAGATACGGTGGTTAATTACTTGGATATTTTGGAAAAATCTTTTGTTATTTTTCGCCTAAAAGCGTATAGCCGAAACCAAAGAAAAGAGATTGTTAAAAAACAGAAAATTTATTTTATTGATTTAGGTATAAGAAATAGTCTGATTAGCCGCTATAACGACCTTCATGTGCGTGATGATGTTGGGGCGCTTTGGGAGAATTTTTTGGTGTCTGAAAGAGTTAAGAAATTGCAAGTAAAAAATTTATTTTACCAGAAATATTTTTGGCGCACACTAACTCAAAAAGAAATTGACTATGTTGAGGAGCACGATGATCGGCTGGACGGGTATGAATTTAAGTGGAAGAAGAAAAGATTTTCTCCACCCAAAGATTTTCTTGCCTATAAAAATGCCAAAATTGAAGTGATAAATCGGGATAACTATTTGGATTTTATAAGATGATGATATGCGGATTGAAGTGAGGGCGCATCCTTGCGCCAAGAAAAATAAAGTGGAGCCGATCGGAGAAGGGAGGCTGAAAGTTTATGTGACGGCGCCACCGGACAAGGGTAAGGCCAATAGATCGGTGCTTGAGCTCTTGGCCGAATATTTCAATGCACCCGTTTCGCGCCTTAGAATTGTGAAAGGGCAGGGAAGTCGGGACAAAATCGTGGAGATTCGATAGGTGTGCGTTGACAAAAAATAAAATTAGATTAAACTGTACACATGAGTACAGTTAGAACAAACAAGAAAAAGAGTATATCTTCTGCTTTAGAGCGTTTTGCAAGACTGGCAAGCTTGGAGGAGTCTATCTTTCATGTCGGTGACTTAGCTAATCTTTGGGAAATAAAAGATAGAAATAATCTGCATACCACCCTAACGAGGTATTGTCGGAGAGGGTTGCTGCACCGTCTTTGGAAGGGGATGTACGCTATAAAACCTATTGAAAGATTAGATCCGATTTTACTTGGTTTTAAAGCTTTAAACTCTTATGGCTATTTGAGCTGCGAAACAACTCTATACTTGGCGGGAATTATTTCACAAAAGCCTAGCGCGATAACTTTTGTTGGGCAGGAAAATAGACGCTTTAAACTGGGCGGGAATCAGTATTATTGTCGAAAGCTTAAAGACTTGTATCTGTACAATAATTTTGGAGTTGAAATTATTGACAACATACCGAGAGCCACGGTAGAGAGGGCTGTAGCTGATTTAAGCTACTATAATAAATTTTCACACCTTGATTTTCCGAAGGGGGTCGATTGGAGAAAAGTTAGAAATATTCAGAAGAATTTAGGCTATAAGATAATTAGTAAGTAAAAAGCATGCAATTACCTCAACCTACGGATGCACTACATAAAGCCTGGCTTTACAGAGTACTGTCAAGTCTTTATGAGGATGCCGAAATTGCTTCCGCTCTGGCCTTTAAGGGGGGAACTTGCGCCAGTATGCTTGGTTGGGTCGATCGTTTTTCCGTAGACCTAGATTTTGACTTTTTGGGAGAAGGAAAGGATCTAAAAAAGATGGAACGCCGCATGAAAAAGATATTCTCCGACTTAGGGTTGATTGTTAAGGATCAAAGCGTTAAAATACCTCAATTTTTTTTGAAATATCCGGCCCCGGCCAATGAAAGAAGCAGTTTGAAATTGGATATGACTTTTCCGGTTATAAAAGCTAATAAATATGAATTTCAGAGATTTGTTGAAATCAATCGCATTATTAAATGCCAAACAGTAGAGACCTTGTTTGCCAACAAGCTGGTAGATTTAAGCGACAGATATTATAAAAACAAATCAATCGCCGGACAAGATTTCTATGATATCCACCATTTTTTTTCTATGGGGAAAAGGTATAATGCCGAGGTCATAGAGGAAAGAACAGGGAAAGAAGTCAAGACGTTTCTTAAAGAAACGATTGAATTTATAGATCAGAAAATTACCGAAAAAATTATTGATGAAGACTTGAATAGTCTCTTGGTGTATTCTAGGTTTAAACTGGCAAGAAAGTTTCTAAAAAGCGAAACACTTATGTTCTTGAGAGATGAGATAGCGAGAAAGGCTTAGAGGAGTCTTTTCTATAGAATTGAAGCCTGCTCACCGATTTTGTCAGTTTCCGGTAACTGCTCGACTTTACCGAGTTTTCTCTCGATAGTGTGGCTTTTGGAGGAGGCTTTTTCAATTGTGTTACTGGCCTCTTGCAATTTTTTCTGAGTTTTGTCGAGAAGCGCACCGAAAGTTCCGAACTCGGTTTTTATTTTTCCGAGTACCGACCAAACTTCACTGGAGCGTTTTTCGATGGCCAAAGTTCGAAAGCCCATCTGTAAGCTGTTGAGCAGGGCGGCGATAGTGGTCGGACCGGCAACGGTAACTTTGAAATCGCGCTGTAGGAGCTCGAAAAGCCCTGGTCTGCGCAAAACTTCAGCATAAAGTCCTTCGATTGGTAAAAACAAGATTCCAAAATCGGTGGTATGGGGAGGATCGAGATATTTGTCGCGAATGTCTTTGGCCTCTGATTTGACGCGCATCTCAAGCGCCTTGGCCGCTCTTTCCATTTCAATCAAGTCTGACTTTTCCTCCGCATCAATCAGGGCACGGTAATCCTCGATAGGAAATTTAGCGTCGATTGGCAAAAAGATATTCTCAATTTTGGAATCCTTGGCCGGGATTTTAATGGCGAATTCAACTCGATCGGCGGAGCCTTTTTTGGTAGGAACATTTTTTTCGTACTGACCGATAGTTAAGATCTGATCAAGTAGATTGCCTAGCTGCACTTCACCCCAGGTACCTCGTGTTTTTACATTCTGCAGGACTTTCTTTAAATCGCCGACACCGGTGGCCAGGTTTTGCATTTCCCCTAAGCCTTTGTGGACCTGTTCGAGACGATCGCCGACTTGCTTGAAGGATTCGCCTAATCTCTTCTCTAGCGTACTTTGTAGTTTTTCATCGACCGTTTCGCGCATTTTTTCAAGCTTTTCGCTGTTTTCTTGGCGCAGATTTTTGAGGTGAGAATCTATTGTTTCCTTGACTTTTTCCAGTTTTAGTTCATTTTTTTCCGTAGCTTCAGCCAGTCGAGAGGCGAAAGTTTGAAAGTTTCGATGTTGATTATCGGCCAAAGCCATCAGCTGGCGGTTTGATGAATCGGAAAAACTTTTGACGGAGTGAGAAATTTCTTCTCGAGATTGTCTGTTCAGGGTGCCACTTTCC
>CAIUEV010000074.1 GCA_903898335.1 uncultured bacterium
CAGTTCTGCGATAGCTGTATTAAGCTTAGTGCGGCTAATTCCTAATTGTGTTTCAACACCAACACCAATATCAATATACTTCTTTTTATCAACTTGTTCTTTTAACATTTTTGATGTGGCGCGAGTAATAGCGGCTCTCTCTGCAAGAATTGGATCGAGTAAAGCGCGAATGGAAGATTCATTTTTATTCATTCTTCGCGCAATTTCCATATTTGAATACCCGAGATCATGCATTCGCTGAACGTGTGCGGTTTCGGCAGCTCTTTCTTCGGCTCTGGCTAAAGACATTTTTGCACGCAAAGTAGATGTTTTCATGCCTTGGCCTTTAGCTATTTCAACATCAGTTAGTCCTTTTTTTCGAAGTTCTTGAACCGTTCTCCGAAAAGAAATATTATGCTGATATGGTTCACCACCAGAGCCCCATGGGTAACGACCTGAATGTCTGGGAGTACCATAATGTTTCAGTTCATTACTCATGCTTCATATCCTCCAAGTTTAATCTGTTCAATCTTTTTATCAAAGATAATAATTTTTTGCATTATATTTTGAATCTCATCGGGCGAGGGTGTATAAACTAAAATGTCATTTGTTTGATAAATTCGTAATTCGATTTCGATCTCTTCAGGCTTTACCCGATATTCAAGACAAAATAAAGCAGCATAAATTAAAAGTTGATTCATAGATGTTGGGGTTACACCCGTTTTTAAATCGTGAATTCTTAAAAAATTTTTTCGAAAAGAAATAGTATCTGCCGTTCCAAAACAATTATCTGAATAATATAAAATTTGTTCGGTTTGCATTTTAAAACCAATTGCATCATTGACGTATCTATTCAATGCATTTTTAGTATTAGGAAGTTTAACGCCCAAATCAATAGCACGACTTGCAAACTCATGCAATTCGGTTCCTCGTTGGGCCGCTTGAAATGCTGTAAATGTAAAAACTAATTTTTCTTCATCATAATTAATCCAATGATATTTACTCGCACTAAGAAATGCGTGTTGCCCTTCGAGATCGAAATGCTTGTTGAAGTTCATTCAATACCTCCTGTTTATTTTCGGGGCAAATAAAAGAAGCAAACGACATTTTATCCATCTCTTCAACATAGTATTCCTGATTTGGTTGGCGAGGGGCACGCAAACTATTTTTGATTTCTAAAGCTGCCCAAGTATGTTTAAAAAGAATAATCAGATCTGGAACGCCTTGCAAATAATTACAATCCTTTTTTAAAATAAGACAGCCTGGAAATAAATGATTTAGATCTTGAATAACTTCTTTTTGAAATTTACTTTCTCGAATGGCCATCATGCATGCCCTCCTTTCCAAAAAATAAAGACTTTCTCCTCTATTAGAGGCTTTGTTTTTGCCGCGATATTAAATTGACATGAAATTATTTTCGTTAAAGTCTTTTTTATTAGAAAAACATTTTTGAATAGCAAGATCAATGGTAGAATTAGAACGTAAAAAGTAAAAATATAAATCAGTATATGGTGTATTTAATCTATTAATTCTTCCTGCAGCTTGAATTGTAGCTTTATAAGAATAACTTTGAGAATAGAAAATGATGGTATTTGTTTCAATACAATTCCACCCTTCGGCGCCAGCTGTGTATTGAACAAAATACATCCAAGATTCGGTTTTTGGGATTGGTTCATGTTTATGACCATTCCATTGCGCTGCCGACAACTTCAAAGATTGACTGAACGATAATAATAGTTCTAATTCATAATCAAAATTGTAAAAGACTATTAGCTTTTTATGTTTCTGATATAAGGTTTCTAAAACCGAAATTCTTCTTGGATCACTATTCACCACTTTACGCATTAAGTAACATAATTCACTAACGGTCTTGATTGGACGCTTTTCATAAATATTCCAACGACTTATTAAAACTTTATCAAAGTCTTCTTTATTAAAAGGAACAATAAGAAACTCTTCATGCGAAATTGTATGCTTTTTATAATTCATAACAACTGAAA
>CAIUEV010000075.1 GCA_903898335.1 uncultured bacterium
GCGAACTTAAAATTACTTTTTCGCCAAAAAGAGATTTTGGGCGATCGTTTCGATTTAAAAAAGAAATTGGGGGATCTTCCTCTCTCGGGAGACTCCGAGTTCTTGAACCTTGCTAAAAGTAATTATTCTAAAAAATCAGAAAAAAAGAATGATGCAATTGAAGAGATGAGCATCCCATCTGAGGTTGAGGCGGAACAAGTGGTAATCTCCGAAGTTAATCTGGCCGATAAGCTTATCCAGGGAGAAGATATTTCCGCTTTTTCTCCGGATTGGAGACGTTTTTTCGCTGAAAATGAGGATAAAACTACCGTGGAAAAATTAAATCTGCTTTTTTGCGAAACTGAATCAAAAAAAGAAGAGGTTAAAAAATGAAAAGAATTCGGCTGAATAAATCAAAAAATCGAAAATTAATCAATAGGATCAACCAAATAAACGGTTGGTTGGATGAGAAAGAGGCGTTGAAACTTTATGAAATTGCCAGATCTTTACCGCCGGAAGCCGTTATCGTTGAAATAGGTTCTTATGAAGGAAAATCGACGGTTTGGTTGGGGAAGGCGTTGCGTAAAAATCGTACCGGAAAATTGTATTCAGTTGATCATCATATTGGTTCTCCGGAAAAAGGAGAATCTGAAGCAACTGTTAATACCTGGGAGAAATTCAGGCAAAATATCAATAAATTTGGTTTGGAGGAAACGGTGACGGCTATAAAAAAAGATTCGTCTTGGGCGGTTATCGACTTCGATAAACGTATAGATCTTCTTTTTATCGATGGAAATCACGAATTTGAGGAAGTGGACAGAGATTGGCGACTTTGGACAAAAAAATTGAGCGAAAATGCTTGGGTAGTCCTGCATGACGCTACTGTTTTGCCAGGTCCTTGGTTGGTTGCAAAGCGAGAAGTACTCCTTTCTTCTAGCTTCAGGCGAGTGGGGATGAAGGGCAGTATTATCTTTGGCCGATTGGAGCGAAAACAAGGAAGTTTTAAAAAGCTATTTACAAGAGTAATTAATTATTTAAAGTATCTTTATATAATCTCTTATGTTAGAATGAGAAAGATTAATTGGGCGAGAAATCTAAAAATTTTAACGTTAAATTTTTTTCATGACCTCAAAAAAAGATAAGCGCTTAGTCATTTTGATGGTAAATTACGGTACCAAGGAGTACATGAAAGAGCTGATTAAAAATTTTCTCTTCTCTTTACCTAAATTTCCCGAGATCCGGATCGATTGGATTTTGACTGACGCAACCGATTCTTTTGAAGTTAATCAAGACGATTGGGAAAAAGAAATGAGGGATGTTTTTAAGAATCAGAAAAACAATTACTTCTATTTTTTTCGTATTCCCAATCGAGGATTTGCTCACAATGTGAATTTGTCCTACCAGTTGCTCAAAAAAAAGCTGGGAGGAGGCTTCTCGGCAGGAGAGGAGGATCTGATTCTTCTGCTCAACCCGGATACGTCTTTCTATTGGCAAAGTTTGCATAGGGCTTTGAATTTTATGTACGATAAAAAAGAAGTGATGGTTTCCGGTCTGGCTCTCTGCAGTCCCAAAGGAACTCTTGAAAAATGGGGACACAGTTTGAGCTTTCCCTCATTGAAATTAATTTGGGGTCGAAAAAGGTTTTCTGAGCCGAGTGGTGCTCTGGAGCCAACCAGAGTAGCTTGGGTTTCCGGAGGAGCAATGTTAATAAACTTAAAATGGTGGGAGAAATTAAATGGTCTAGGTGAGGGATTTTTTCTTTATTTTGAAGACGTTGATTTTTGCAAGCGGACTGATAAAGAAGGAGGACAAGTATACTTTTTGCCTCAGGCGACCGTAAGCCATCGTCGAGGAGCTAGCGATATCAATATTTATCGGAGAAAACAGCATTTCTATGCTTCCGAGGCAAAATATTTTTATCTTTGGAGAAATGGAACGGAATATCTTCTTTTGAGATTGATCAGGATACCTTTTAAAATATTCTATTTTTTCAAAGGGTATTTTTCTCCTTCTTTTTGGAAAAAAGAGTGGCATAAATTCAGTTCCGAAGTTGCCTGTGAACGAGAAAAAGGTTTCCCCCGTCTAGTTTGTTCGGTTAAAAGGTTTATTCAAACACCGTGGATGGGGTTAAGCTGGCTATCCGCTTTTGCGACCAACATAGCTCTTTGGGGGGTAGCTTTTTGGGGTGACCGAACTTTGGAGTCGCCGTTGATTCTTCACTACAATGCCTATCTCGGAGTTGACTTTTATGGTGATAGCAGTTATTTTTTTGTCTTTCCGGCGCTTGCTTTAATGGTGGTATTATTTAATTTTGGTCTTTGCTTGATGCTATTTTTTTCGAAAAAACATACAGCATTATC
Source organism: uncultured bacterium (assembly GCA_903898335.1). GTDB lineage: Bacteria > Patescibacteriota > Minisyncoccia > CAIUEV01 > CAIUEV01 > CAIUEV01. The sequence continues at coordinate 2,340 of CAIUEV010000075.1, forward strand.
AATACTCCCGGGAGCGGCGGCCTTGGCCTTTCAGATAGCAATGTTGATAATGCTTTCCAATTTAATGATCGTCAATCGTTGATTTTGATTGCATAACCTTTACTGAAATTTATTTATGTTATAGTTTAGACGGTATTGAAGTTTAATTTTGTTTTATGCCTAAAAGAACTTACCAGCCTAAAAAGAAGAGACGAAAAAGAGAGCACGGTTTTCTAAAGAGAATGAGAACTCCGGGTGGTCGTAATGTTATCACCAAGAGAAGGAATAAAGGTCGAGAAAAGCTTAGCGCCTAATTTTGTCTTTTAAAAAATAGTCAAGACTTAAAGAGTCTTGGAGAAGAAGCCGGGTAATCGCCCCAGTCCTAAGACAGGGAGGAAAGTCCGAACACCATTCAAGAATGATGGATAACGTCCATCCGCGTCCCGTTGCGAGACGGGCCGAGGGAAAGCGCCACAGAGACAAAACTGGTCTTTTGAAAAAAAGACTTAAGGTGAAAAGTGAGTGGATAAGGGTAAAAAAAGATTGCAATTTTTTTTACTCACCGCTCTCTCCTTTTCGGTAACGATAAGGAGTGGCAAGCCCCATTCGGTGCAAGGCCGTGCCTGAAAGGCGAAAGCTCTTCGGGAGTGCCGCAAAGAGTTTAATGGTGACATTAAATCAAGATAAATGGTTACCGCCTGATTTTTCAGGAACAGAATTCGGCTTATAGGCTTCTTCTCCAAGACTCTTTAGTTTATAAAAACCAAACAGGGAATCAATGGATAAGACAAATATTCGCAATTTTTGTATTATAGCGCATATCGATCACGGCAAGTCTACTCTTGCCGATCGTTTTATTGAAATTACTCAGACCGTTTCCTCGCTAAAGATGAAAGACCAACTGCTCGACTCGATGGATATCGAAAGGGAACGAGGAATAACGATTAAATTGCAGCCGGTCAGAATGAAGCATTATTTTGAGGGCGAAGATTATACTCTTAATTTAATCGATACACCGGGGCATGTTGACTTTTCCTACGAGGTTTCTCGCAGTCTGGCGGCGGTTGAAGGAGCAATTCTACTTGTTGACGCGACTCAGGGCATTCAAGCGCAAACTCTCGCCAATCTTTATTTAGCTTTAGAACAAGGATTGACCATCATTCCAGTGGTTAATAAGATTGATATGCCC
>CAIUEV010000076.1 GCA_903898335.1 uncultured bacterium
AATATGGTAGACAAGATTAAAAGCAAGAAGAATCCAAAATAAACAAGTTATAAACTTTTAAGTTCTTTCCCCAAATATGTCAAGAAGAAGAGCCCGATTCATTGTTTTTCAATCATTATTCGAGTTGGATTTTCAGAGTTTTAAATTAAAAAAACTTGAGCCAATTAATATTTTCGAAAAAAATGTCGAGGAGCTTGAAGATAAGGAACAATATGATTTTATAAAAAATCTTTTTTTTGGCGTATTGGAAAAGAGGGAAACCATAGACTCAATGATAGAAAAAGCCGCTCCGGAATGGCCGATCAACCAAATAAATATTGTCGACAGAAACGTTTTAAGACTAGGCATTTTCGAACTGATCTTTAGTGATCCGGAGGCCGTACCGCCCAAGGTAGCCATTAATGAAGCCATAGAAATAGCCAAATCTTTTGGTAGTGACTCATCCGGCCGCTTCATAAACGGAGTACTGGGAACGGTTTTTAGAGAAATGAGTAATTTATGAAATCTAATCCACCGAAAAAGGAATCACGAGTTGACACCTTTATTGCAAACAACTGGGAATTTCTTATTGATCCCAATCTTTTTTCGGATTTAAATAAAAAAATATCTGAATCGAAAGTGAAAATACCTCGATCTTTTTGGCAAAAAAAGATAAACTCCGGCTTTATAAAGTTAGGACAAAAAAAAATTAAAAGTGGCTCTAGGATTGACGAAAGTCAGAAAAAATTAATATCTATCGATTGGAAAAATATCCTAAAAGATATTGAAATTTGTTACTTGGAAAAAATCATCCCCTATCCGGGAAATTTAAACGTGATATATGAGGATAATAATTTTTTAGTCATTAATAAATCGGCGCCGATCTCAACCCATCCGGCCTATCCGATAACTGATAGTAATGTTAGAGATGCATCACTGGTTGATCAAATAATGTTCAGACAAGAAAATAAAAAAAATCTCCTTAACCAAAGGGTTGGGGTTGTTCACAGATTGGATAAGAAAACCACCGGTTTGATCTTGTGGGCAAAAAATAGGGAATACGAAAGATACTTAAAAAACCTCTTCAAAAAGAGACTGATTGAGAAAGAATACCTCGCCCTAGTGGAAGGAGAGCCAAAAAACGACAATTTTGAAATTAGAGGCTGGATGGGAAAATGGAAAAAAAATCCCCTAAAAAGATTTTTTATGCCTCTAAGCGAGAAAAATCCTGGACGAGAAATAATAAACCCCAAAGAAAGCCTGAGCAAGGTGAAACTACTACTAAAGGGTAGTCCCATTGACTTTCAAAAAGCCAAGAGTAATCCATATCAAGATTTCTATCTTACCTGGCTTAATCTTGTTCCGGAGCTTTTTGATAGCCAAAAAAAATATTCCTTACTGAAAATAAAGATTTTAACCGGAAGAACTCACCAAATTAGAGTCCATTTGGCCAGCTTAAAAATTCCAATAGTCGGGGATGAGCTGTATGGAATAAAACCAAAAACCAATTATTCATCAGCCCAAGCGCTTCATTCATATAAAATATCTTTTCGAGATAAAAACAAGAAAGCCGTGAAAATAATAAACTCCACCCCCATATTTACATGAATTTGGTTTTTATATTATTTTGTGTTAAAAGTTATTTAAAGTAATTAATCTTTTTAAAATCATCTCTCCATGGAAGGGCAAAAAAAGCGTTCCTTTTTCCAAAAACTGATGGGTGTTGAAAGAGAAAGCCAGAATATTAACGATAATTTCAATTATTATCCCGAAAATGAGGAAATGTATCCACAGGATAATATGATGAACATCCCTATAGACCAGTCAAGCCACGACAATATGGCCAACTCTTTTCAGCCAAACATTCAGGATCAAAGTCAAAGAATCACCCCCATTCAAAGCAACCCTCAACCGGCCAGCCAAGAGGAGGAATCAAATTGGGTTGCGGACCAAGAAGGGCAACTAACAATAGATGTTTATCAAACGGATTCCGATATTGTTATTAAATCAACCATTGCCGGAGTGAAACCGGAGGATTTGGACATCCAAATCAACAACGACATGGTAACAATCAGAGGAGAAAGAAGAAAGGAAGACGAAATTAGGGAAGAAGACTACTACTACCAAGAGTGTTACTGGGGAGCATTTTCCAGATCAATTATTTTACCCGTTGACGTTGAAGCCAATAAAGCCGAAGCTTTAATGAAAAACGGTATTCTTACCATAAAATTGCCAAAAGCTGAAACCGCTCGAGCCAGAAAAATTCAAGTTAGAGGATATTAAAAAATTAAAAAAAACAGCCGTGTCTTTGGAAAATAAAATAAGAAAGTCGGTTTCTCTGTCGCCGATGACGAGTTTTAAGATCGGTGGATTGGCCGATCTTTTTTTCGAAGTCGAAAAAGAAAAAGATTTGATTGATATATTCGATTACATCAAAAAAAATAAAATAAATCACTTTATTCTGGGCGGGGGGAGTAATATTGTTTTTAATGACAACGGTTTTCGGGGAATCGTACTTAGAATGAACAACACCGAGACAGATTTCAAAGATACCACAGCAACAGTTGGCGCCGGCAAAAAAATAACCGAATTGACCAGAGAATTGAAGGACAGATCGCTCTCCGGTCTTGAGTGGGCTTACGGCATACCGGCCACTATCGGAGGACTGGTGGTTGGTAACGGAGGAGCTTTCGGTCAAGAAATCAGTGATTGCGTTTTATCCGTAAAAGTATTTGATATAAATAAAAACAAGTTCTCAGCACTAAAAAAGAATGAATGTTGTTTTGATTACAGAGATAGTATATTCAAACAAAATAAAGAATTAATAGTTTGGGAAATCAGTTTGATTCTAAAACAAGACAGCCCGAATGAGATAGAAGAGAAAATGATAAAAAATATCAACTACAGAAAAAATCACCAACCGATAGATTACCCCTCGGCCGGTAGCTTTTTTAAAAATATAAAATTGGATAGTTTAAAAAAAGAAGATTGGAATCGATTAATTAAAATAATAGGCAAAAGTTTGAA
>CAIUEV010000077.1 GCA_903898335.1 uncultured bacterium
CGGATCACTGGTTGCTTATATTTTAGCTATAACCGTCTTTGTCAGCAGTATGTTTGGTTTAGGTAAGGATTTTTTTTGGCCGATTATTCTTTTTCTGACCGCCATCAATTCTTTAGTTTTATTGAAGGGGGTTAGGAGTCTGGGTCGGTTGGAATTTTTCCTGTCAATATTTATGGTGATTTCCTTTTTGGCGATTTTACTTTCGGGCGTATTTTTTTGGGAGCCGATAGAGTCAAATTGGAGTTATTTTTTGTTGCCATACGGGGTTATTTGGTTTGCTTTGACCGGTGAATCGGCAATCCCGATTGCGATAAAAATCCTTGAACGCAAAAGAAAAAAAATTAAATCGGTGATTATTGTTTCTTATTCAATTATTGTGTTGGTAACAGTGGCTTTTTTCGTGAATGCGATAAAAGTCGGAGACGGTTCTCTGAAGCCGGATCCTTTTTTAACAATGAGTGAGAAGATGGGGGATTGGGTTAATTATCTAGGCTCAGCTTTAAGTATAGTGGCGGTGATTACTTCTTTCTGGGTCGCCGCGACTTATTTGAAGAAAATTTTGGAGGAGGATATGGAAATATCCCAAATTATCAGTTGGTTAACGGTAATTTTTTTGCCTCTAGCTTTGATCTTTATCGGTGTAAATAATTTTATTAAGGTGATAAGCTTAATAGGTATTTTAATGGGAACTGTCGATTCTTTAATTATTGTCAGTATCTACAGTAAAATATTCAGGAACAAAAGATCTAAGCCCAAGATACTTCCATTTAGAGTGCCGGTAATTTTTTTGATTTTATTGGAAATATTGTTGATTTCGGCCGCTGTTTCCTCATTGATGATGCTAGAATAATTAATCAATAAATATGAGATTAAATAATTTCTCCGATTTCAGAAAAAATTTAAAAGACAAAAAAGTTTTTATTTGGGGTTTGGGACTTAATCGTGGCGGTTTGGAGGCGGTTAAGTTTTTTTGTCGTCATAAATCCATAGTTACGGTTGTTGACTTAAAATCAAAAAAGGAATTAAAGGAGACGATAGATCAGTTAAAAAGATTTAAAGTTAATTATCTTCTCGGTGATCACGATGAAAAAACATTTGTCGGCGCCGATCTGATAATAAAAAATCCCGCTATTTCTTGGGAGGCCGCTTTAGCCAAGAAGTTATTAAAAAAATATCAGATTGAAACCGATGTGACTTTATTTTTTAAATTTTTTAAAGGTCCGATAGTTGGAATAACCGGCAGTAAAGGTAAAACTACTACCACCACTCTTATTTCCGAAAGCTTGAAAAAAACAGGTCATCGCATTCTTCTCGGAGGAAATTTAAGAGTTTCTTTGTTTTCGTTTATTAAAGAAGAGTATTTGAAAGATAAAAAGAGAATAGCGGTTTTAGAACTCTCGTCTTTTCAATTGGAAGATTTGGACAGAATAAAGAAAAGTCCTAATCTGGCGGTTGTCACCAATATTCTGAGAGATCATCTCAATCGTTACGGAACCTATGCAAATTACATAGCGGCTAAGCAAAATATTTGTCGATTTCA
>CAIUEV010000078.1 GCA_903898335.1 uncultured bacterium
TCATTGTTAGCACATTCCTTGGTCTCTCCGTTGGGATAGGTGACGACCACTTTCGGTTCATAAGTATGATTATCCAAAGTATAGTTGGTACAAGTGTGATTATCGGTTTTTTCGGTTGAAACTTTATCTTCCGAAACCGGTTCATTTTTGTCGCAGAACCAAGTGTATTTTTGAGGAGCAATACTGCCGAATATCTTAGCTTCAAAGGTTACCTTTGTGCTGGGTTTGATTTTTTTAATATCAAAGGCGGGTTTGATTCTGGTAACGTAGCAAGATCCGGCCGGGATAACTCCGCAGTCTGGATCCCCGGGGCATTTACTGTTACAGGTTCCATCGGCAATACAAACCGGATCACCAACTTTAATCGAATTGATACCGGCGCCAGAAAGAGCATTAGCATTGTCATTATCCCATGCTTCACAAGTAATGGAGTAGGTTTCTTTTTTGTTTAATTTTAGATCGACCGTATCTCGATACGGATTGGTAGGGGTAATTTCTTTGTATAGCTCCCCTTGTCTAAAAACTTGATTACCATCTAAGAAAAAGCAATTATTGTCGTTACCTTGAGAATCCATGCATTTCCATTTGATCTTAACTATTTTATCCGAACAGTCGTCGGGGTCAGCCACATCACAATAAGCTTTAGTAGTTTCTCCTTCGCTCAGGTATTTTTTTTCGAAATTAACGGTGGAAATAGGCGGGGAGTTATAGACGCTTATCCCGATAGCTTTTTCCATCTCAGGGATATTTTCATCCGGAACAACTACAGTATTGTTTCCCTCTCGACATTGACCATGGTAAATGACGCGAGGAACTTTTGTCGTCAAGATGTAACTACCCGAGTATTTAGTTCTACAAATTCCATCTCCGCAGGGTAGTCCTTCCTCATTATTACTTCTAATCCCCTTTTCAACGATTGAAATAAATCCGGAAGGAATCTCCATTACTCCCTTAGCGTAGTTACCGCTTCCCGAAGGTATTTCGTATTCCTTTGCTTGGGATAGACAAGAATTTTGGCCGGAACATTCGGCGATATCTGTTGGAGGTACATGCTGGATCGGATAGTTGAGGTAGTTCGTAATTGTTATTTGTCCGCCAGTTTGCAGATTTTTTATGAGATTGGCAGCGAAATCACCGATTAAAGAGAAGGACAGTCCGATGTCGTTACATTTTGGGAAACTTTTATCAATACTTGTTTTCCAGTCGGTTTCCCCAATTCTTCTTCGTTGGTAATCGAAAGAATAATTATGTGTATTTTGATGGCTGCAAGATATTTTATAGCCTTCCTGCGTTTTAAAATCGAAACAGTGAACCCAATAATATCCTAATGACCCGACAGGGTAGGCTTTGAGGCAATATTTATTTGCTTTTCCATCACTCCAGCCCCAAAGACCGTAGGTCCCTCCTTGGTTTGCTAGCCAAGCTCCGATTAAATTTTCTATTTTTTGTATGGATACGCCTCCGTTCGGGCTGCTTCCTAAACCGATATCAGCCGCTCTAATTGTTTCACCTTCTCCAGAAAAATAGTTATTTATATCGGAGAGAGTCGCATCGGAAATTCTGGTGGGAATAAAATCTCCAATCTGGGAAGATGTTACCTCTCCGGAGGTAGTTTCAGTGAAGGCGTCGATTCTCCCTGTCTGAAGCAGTAATATTAAAATTGAGAATAGTGCTCCAAAAAATAAACTGTTTTTTTTATTTACTTTTTCCATCGTTATATTTTATTTTTAATTTATTTCTATAGAGCGCTAGAGTAAAGGCAAAAAACAGGATTACTACAATCAATATTTTTAAGAAAAAATTCCAAGAGCGGTCAGATTTTGTCTCTCCTAAATTGTCGGTGGTATTTGCTTGTTCATTTTGTACGGTGCATTCATGGGAAATTTCCTTTTCGTCGGTTTTCTCCCCCTTATCGTTTGTGACAGTGGCTTTGATTTTGACACATTTTTTCTTCATCAAATCCATTATTTCCTTTTTTTCCAGTGAAAAGCAGAGTCCCTCCCTGGATCCGATTATTCCATCAGCTTGCCATTGTTTAACGTTGGTATTTTTTTCATCAATGAAGTCAATTAGCAGCTTACCGTTGAAATCTCCTTGCCAATTGGCGTTTCTTAGGCAAACTATGGGGGCGGTGGAGCCTGTCAGTTTGTCTGTGCCAACTCCCAAGAACCTAATAACTCCGCGTTTTAGGTCCAAAATTGAAAAATGGATGTTGATCTTGCTTTGACTGTTGTTGCCGAGTACTGTTATTTCAAGGTTGTCGAAGCTGTCTTGATCTTTGGGGGAAAAGGAAAAAGTTAAAGTTTTTACTTCTTGTGGATTTAAGCTAAAAGATTCTTTCTTTTCCGTAACTATTTCTTTCGGGTCTTCTTCCGTCCATCTTTGCAATCGATAAATTACTGTTGTGGGCTCTTTATCGTTGGAAAAATTAGTAATTGGAACTTTGAAATCTACAAGCTCGGTATTTTCTAACGCCGGTACGGGGAGTACTTGAGAGTAGTTCTCTTCGTTTATTTTAATGTTGTTTTTGTCAATAACAATTCCATTTGGGCTATCTTTATCTCCGGCTACTTCAAAATCAAATCTCAAATAAGGAGAAAATACGTTAACTGGGAAACCGAATAAAGTAAAGCTTTTGTACTGGTTAATAAAAAAGGATGCGTAGTATTTGCCCGGTGAAATGTCAGCGGGAATTTTCCATTTTATGGTTACTTCTTTTGATTCATCTACAGCAAAAGTAGTATTCTCTAAGCCATAGAAAGAGTCAACAAGAAAATCTCCTCCTTTCTTTCTTGCGTCTGCGTTGCTGTCCTCTCTCCAAATTTGAGTTAAGATGGAAACACTCTCTAGCTTAGGGAAAAAATAAATCTTCGGGATGTCGCAATCTTCTTCCCGGCCGCCATTTTTTTTGTGGTCACTAAGGCATATTTGTTGGATTTTATTCAATTCAACGCCAGTTTGATTGTCTGAGTAGCTGATTTGGCTTTTAATTTCAATGTTTTCTCCCGGGTAGAAAAATTTCTTATTTTCGTGATCGAAATTGAAATTAAATTTCAAAAAAGGAGCAGTGTGAAAAGGGACTGTCTTTATCAAACCTAAATCGGCCGATCCATGAAAGAAAGGATTTTGTTCTTCTTTTGCTGTTTTTATGATATTGATTTCTTTTTCATCAGCTCTGATTTCTTTAGCCGTTTCCTCGATTTTTTTTTCATCGGCATTGACTCCTAGAAAAAATAGAAGTCCAGTAAAAACAAATAACCAGATAAAAATTTTTTTGTTCCTCTTTCTCATTTTTATTGTTAGTATTTTTTTATTATTTTCTTTATTTTAATGGATATTTAAGATTGGACAAACTATCTCCCCCCAATAATTTTTAGCAAAGCTTTGACCGCTTCCGAAAGCGTTGGCGGTAGGTTGGGGGAATTGGAAATGGCCATCTGGATCTCTCCCGCTCGGTAACCCAAGTTATTCAACGCTCGATAAAGATCGTCGTAAGTGTAGCGCAATAGCGATTTCTCGCCCTCTTCACCGTTATTGTCCGACCAGCCTTGCATTAAATTCAATTTTTCTTTCAGCTCGACCAGAATTCTTTCCGCTGATTTGGCGCCGATGCCTTGAGCTTGTTGCAGCACGGTAACCGGCTCTTCGCCCAAGGCGATTTTTTTCAGACGACCGGGAGTAAAGCTGCTTAAAATATTGAGA
>CAIUEV010000079.1 GCA_903898335.1 uncultured bacterium
GGAATGTTTCTCAAATTGAACCCGATTGACCAAACCATCAGTCAGCTGGCGGCCTCAATCGAGGAGCTGGGTAAAAAAAATCGTTTGTCGGAAGAGCAAATCGTCGAATTGGCAACGGCTTTTGTCCAGGGTATTCCTTACGATAACGCCAAGGCTAAAATTATTGAAGGGGGTTCGGACGAGGTGAAGCCGATGTATCCCTATGAAATTCTTTATGAAAATCTGGGTGTTTGCTCGGAAAAAAGTTTTCTGCTGAATGTAATCTTGCGCCAAATGGGCTACGGGACAGCTCTTTTTGAGTATAAGGAAGCTAAACATTTGGCGGCCGCGGTTAAATGCCCGTCTGAATTTTCAAGTTATTCTTCCGGTTACTGTTATATTGAGACCACTCAGCCCGGGCACAGAATCGGGGTAGTCCCTGAGTTGGGCAAGGAGGACAATTTGGCCATTCTGAGAGGAGAAAAAAAGAGCTTCAACGAAGACGAAGGGAGTCAAGTTGAATCGAAAAAATTGGGTGAGGGTAAGATTTTTCAAAAACAGGAGGGTCGAATCTACACGGGTATTCTCTATACGATTAAAACTCAGAGCAAGATTGACGAGTTGGAAGCCCAAATTGCCCAATTGAAAGGAGAGCTGGCCCCCATAAAAGAAAGAGTCGAGCAGAAAAGCAATGAAATGGAGGAATTTACTTCAAAGATGAATGATTGGAAAAAAAGTAAAAACTATGAAGAATACAACCAATCGGTTCCGACCTATAACAAAGCGATTGAAAATCTTAAAAAGGAAACAACGGAATACAATTCCAAAATCAATACTTACAATCAAAAAGTCACTCAATATAATAGATTAATAAAAGAATTCTACGATTAATTTGCCGAAAAGAAAAAGTGTTTTAGTTTATTTAGAAATCAAGTTTAAGCTATTTTTATGGACTATTCTCAACTGATTGAAAAATTAAAAAAAGAGTTGGCGGCGGTTACGGAGGAAAAAACCAGAGAGAAAATTTGGCGAAATTATTTTGGCAGAGAGGGAGAAATTAAAAAAGTTCTTTCCGGTTTGGGGTCTTTGCCGAAGGAAAAAAGAAAGGATGCGGCAATCGGAATCCAAAAATTACAAAAAGAAGCGCAAGCGTTATTGCAGAAAAAAGAGGAGGAGTTGAAAGCGGCGGCTATGAAAAATAATTTAAGTGCCAGCGCGGAAGATTTGGATTTTACCGCTCCCAAAGTTGGTCATCTTCATCCGCTTACCGAAACTGTAAAATTGATCAACGAATTTTTTAGAGATCAAGGATATAGCATCATGGAAGGCCCGGAAATAGAAACGGATGAATACTGTTTGCAGCGTTTGAATGTGCCCATCGATCATCCGGCTCGAGATATGCAGGACACTATTTACATCGAAGACCCCAATGTATTGTTGCGCACTCAGACTTCCTCCATTGAGGCAAGAATTTTGGATAATTGTAAACCGCCCTTTAAAACGGCCTTCCCGGGGACAACCTATCGAAATGAAAAAGTTAACAAAAGCAATCATTTCATTTTCCATCAGTATCAGGGAGTGGTCGTTCTGCCGGAAGTGAGTCTTAAAGACCTTTTTGGTACTTTTAACGCTCTTTTTAAAAAACTTTACGGCGATAATGTTAAAGTTAGGTATCGAAATAAATATTATCCCGAAGTCGAGCCGGGAGTCGGTCCGGATATGCAATGTTTTAATTGCAAAGGTAAGGGCTGTCGACTCTGCAAAGGAGTCGGTTGGATTGAAATGGGCGGTGCGGGGATCATTCATCCCAATGTGTTGAAAATGGCCGGCCTTGACAGAAACAAGTGGATGGGCTTTGCTTTTGGGCTAGGCCTTGATCGCTGGGCTATGGCGAAATACAATATAACCGACATCAGGACTCTCCTGGGCGGTAATTTAGGCTATAAATATTACGAAAATGAAAATTCTTTTTAGTGAGATCAAAAAATTGGTACCCGAACTGAAGGCTGATGTAAATAAGGTGAGCGATTTCTTGACGATGGCCGGCTTTATGACTGAGAGCCTTGAGGAAGTTAAATATTTGGGCAAAAAAGATTGGCTGATGGGTTTGGAAGTGAGGCATAATCGTCCCGATTGTCTTTCGGCGGTGGGAATTGCCCGAGAAGTGGCGGCAAAATGGAATAAATCTCTGGTTTTACCCCAGATTAAAATCGACCATAAGGTGGGCAAAGCTAAGAACATAGCTGTTAAAAATGATCGTTTTGTGAGTCGAGTGGTGGCTTATAGGATTGCCGGAGTCAAGAATTCGGTGTCTCCGAAGTGGCTGCAAGATTTCTTGTCGTTATACGGAATGAACAGTAAAAGTTTATTGGTTGATCTTTCCAACTATGTAATGATTTTGACCGGCTATCCTTCTCATCTGTTGGACGAGAGAAAGTTGGAAGGAGACTTGGCTTGGGATCTGAACGACAGGTTTTCTCAAATTACCACCCTAGATGGCACCGAGATTAAGCTGAAGCGTAAAAATGAGATTATTTTGCGGGACGACAAGAAGATTCTGGCTTTGGCCGGATTGGTCGGAGGGAAAAAAGCTGAAATCGATGAAAAAACGGATACTATTATCGCCGAGATGGCCGTTTACGATGCCGGCACGGTGAGACAAAACGCTACTTCACTCAAAATTATTACGGAGGCGGGCAACCGTTTGAGCAAGCACCTTGATCCTAACGGTTTGCCGATGGCCATAGACTGGCTGCTAAGTTTGATTCTTAAATATGCCGGCAGTCGAGAATCTCAAGTGGAATTTTTTTCTTATTATCCTAAAAAACACGTTGCTCCCAAGATTATTTTTAATCCTGAAAAATCAAGAAAATTTGCCGGCATTCCGATTTCGGCCTCTGAAAGTCAGAAAACTCTTCTCTCTTTGGGTTTTAAGATTAGTCCGATTAAAAACAGTAATAATTGGCGGGTTGAGTCACCCGTCGGAAGAATGGATGTTAAACAGGAGGAAGATCTTATCGAAGAAATTATTCGCTTTAAGGGATTTGAGAAGATTCCGGTTGATGAAATTCCCAGATTGACCGTAACGAGAGATATTACTCCTAGCGTAGTTAAACTGGTAGATTCAATCAGGGAGAATCTGGTAGCTGTCGGTTTAGATGAAGTTCTGGCCTGTCCTTTGGTTGCTCCCGAAATGAATCAGAAAGTAAATTATTCTGAGGGCAAGCCGGTTGTAACTTTGAATTCGGTCAATGAAGAATTTCCGGAGTTAAGAGTGTCGTTGGTCTCAGGATTGCTCAGCCAGATGAAGGAGTGGAGAAAGAAAAACCTTAAATTTTTACGCTTTTTCGAAGTTGGCAAAATATTTTCCAAAATCGGAGGGAAATACGAAGAACATAATTCGCTGGCTTTGCTTTGGGGAGATGATGTTCAGAAATTTTTCTTGAACGACATGCGTAAATTGTTGGAAAAAGTCTTAAGAGCCCAAGGAATAACCGGTTTGAATTTTTTACCGGCGGAAAAAATACCGGTTGTGGCTCATCCCATGGCTTGTTTTGATATTTTTGTTGAAGACAGAAAAATAGGAATAATTTATAAGCTGCTTCCGGAGGATAATCAGCCGGCAGTTTATTTGAGTGAAGTGAACCTAAACCAAATGGCGAAAATTTTAGCCAAGAAAGGAGAACCTTCGGTTTATGAATTCAAAGAAAAATTGGTAACTTTGGATGTAAACAGAGAGCTAAAGAAAACCGAGTCCGTTCAGAAAATGCTCAAGGAGATTAGAAGAAAGATTGGCAGGAAAAATCTATGGAATTTAGAAATTAAGGACGTTTTTGTTTTGGGTGACAAAATTCGTTACACTTTAAGTGTTTCTTATCGCGAATTGAGTGATCAAAAAGCAAAAGACCTTCATATGAAGGTCTTTGGACTCTAAGATTTTTTCAATAATTTTCTATTTAGCCGTTGCTTTGCTCAATTTCTTAAAGAGTCGGCTTTTCTTCCTGGAAGAAGCGTTCTTTTTGATAATTTTCTTCTGAGCGGCTCGGTCTAAAATTTTTTCCGCCGCTTTAACGGCCTTCTCGACTTCCTTAACCGGTTGTTTGCCGTCAATAGCTGTTTTGACTGCCTTAATCGAAGCTTTAATCTTCTTCTTGAAGACCAAATTACGCGCTTTGTTTTTGCGCGAAACCTTCAAATATTTCTTGGCATTTAATTTGTTTGGCATGATAATTAAATTTAAATACTAACAATAACTATTAAA
>CAIUEV010000080.1 GCA_903898335.1 uncultured bacterium
AACGTTTCTTATTTTATAAACTCAAAAGCCACCGCCACCTGTGAAATTGTTTTTGATATTCTTAAAAATCTAAAAGAAGAAATCAACAGCGAAGTGGCTTCCCTACTTTTATTGGGCATCTACACCGACAGTGGCGGTTTTTTTCACTCCAACACCAAACCGACTCTGATTTTAAAAGTTAAAGAATTATTAAGCAAGGGGGTTGTTTTTAAAAATATAGTAAAAAACTCCTTTAAAGGAAAGAAGGTTTCAACCCTTAAATTATTGGGAAGAAAAATATCCGAAGCCAAAATAAATTCCAAGCTCGGCTTTATCTATTCCCACATTACCGACAAGGAAATAAAAGAAGTCGGGGCGTCAAGAGATGAAATCGGAGGCTTGGTTAATATACTCAATATGTGCGAGGAAACAAAATTTTCCCTCCTTCTGGTTGAAAGCGGTGATGGCAGGATAAAGGGCAGCTTAAGAAGTAGCGGCGCTAAATTTATAGATGTAAATATTATTGGAAGATTCCTTGGCGGAGGAGGACATAAATTAGCTTCAGGTTTTGAGACCTTTGGAAAAATTGTGGAAACCGGTGAAAAAATAAAAATTAACTGAGGAAAAATAGTCCCCAAAAGTTAAATTAATTGTTGATTACTCAAATCCGATAACCCTCATAAATACTGAAGAAAATAAATTATATCGATACAGAGCCTATAATTTATCCTCTCCATTCCCCATCTTTTCCACAATAAAATATACAAGCCCATCAACCCTAAAAATAGCTAACTAAAACAAATTTTTATTTTTTCCAACAAACTCACAGTCCTATTAATAGTAATAATTTCTTTTAATAACTATTTAAGAAAAACCAAAATCCTCTTTTCACCCATGAGAATATTTTCTTTTTTATCCGGAAAGTCATGAATTGCTTTTAGTATCGTTTCATAAGAATATATGAAATCTTTACCTCTCTTGGTTCCGGGATCTTGAGTTGTAAATTCCTTTTTATCACCATCGTAGCCGCTGATAACCAGCATATGATAGAGCGGTCCCGGATTTTTAAAAAAGGGGTTATTTAATTCCCTTCCGGCCATTGGAGCGACTATTAAATTACCCAAGCTTAGCTCTTTTTCTAAATCTTCAATGCTTGGATTGTTTATTATTTTAGTATTGCTTATTTTAAAATATTTTTCCGATAATTCTTTGAGTTCGTTAATATTTAAATCTTCTTTATTCGATAAGTTGTTTTTTATGTATTGGGATATTTGCTGGATATCTTTTTCGGCCTCGCTCGATAAAACCAATTCCCTTCCGTCTTTGTGATATTTAATCATAAGCAGTGATGTCTCTTCGCAAGCCTCTTCGTGTAGCTGATCCCAGTTTCCCGTTGGAGCTTGAGACGTAAAAGGGACTTTTATTTTTATTGATCGCGGCCGATTTTGATCGTTGATATTTTTATTTTCGACCATATTTTCTTTTTCGGATTCTTTATTTTCTTCTGTTTGATTTGATTTTATATCATTTTCTGTTTTGTCTTCTTTGATCTTATTCCCCAATGATTCAAAGTCAGTGTATTCGTTTTCGATAATTTCATTCTCAGTGTAATCCTTGATTGAATTAAGATCATTTTTATTTATTTTCTTAAAGAAAAATAAATACAAAATAAGCATCACTAAAAAAAATAGGATTATGGAAATTTTAACGATTTTCATTTTGGTCATTTACCTATTGTTGGTTCGGTGTGTGTTTACTTTTTTTGGATAAGACAAACAGATAGATTATTTCCAATAGAGCTGCGGTGTTAATTATCATAAAAACGATAAACCACACTTTTTGGTTTCTTTGAGCCGATCTCCAAAGAGCAAAAGCTTTCCATGGAATACTCCACAGTGATATGGCTGTTAAAATCAGAATAAAACTGTCTCTGTTTTCTTGAAGGCACCAGTAATTGTTGGGATCCATATATTTTTATTAAGTATTAAAATCCTACGTATTCGATTTCTTCGTATACTTGAAGATTGAATTTATGTCTAATTTTTTGCTTGATGATACTTGAGAGGATTATCACTTCCTCGGCTTTAGCGTTTTTTTTATTGATTAAAAAATTTCCGTGTTTGGTTGAAATTTCAGCTCCGCCGATTTTTTTGCCTTTGA